>JAYVPZ010000001.1:0-12781 GCA_043757105.1 Aestuariivirga sp.
AAGCTATCGGAAACATCTGCGCACTGTTCTCGCCAGAAGAATGCTCAAACTATTTCGAAGCTGCTGGATATGGATTCAATTGAAAGTGCGGCGCTCTAGTCTTATTGTTTGGTTGTTTTGCTATCATCATTGAAGCCACATTTCGTGAGACCAAGGCGCGGGCTAAACGTTAACGTCGCGCCTCTTCGCCACCACCCGCTATTGAGATTACGAGGATTATGACAAGTCCGGTCATGATCAACCTCACGCCAGCTTCCGCACCGAGTGTGTTTAACATCGTTACTAGCAGATACATAAAAAGCGCTGCGCCCCAAATTCCCGGAACTGATGCGCGACCACCTGCAACTGATGTGCCGCCGATGATTACTGTCGCGATGGATGCCAGCAGAAACTCCTCGCCCATATTCAGTGCAGCACCACCTGAGAAACCTGACAATAGAATTCCGCACACACCTGCAAGCATGGCGCTAAAAATATAAGTCAAAAACCTTGTGCGCCCTGTCGCGAGTCCTGCCAGCCAAGCAGCGCGTGGATTCTGGCCAATCGCTTGAAGTGTGCGGCCATAGATGCTGCGTTTCATCATCAACCAAATGAAAATTGAAAGTACGAGAACTAATACTGTAACCCATGGAATGCCAACTACACGAGCCGTGGCAAAATCAGCCAGTGATGGCGGAGGCTTTATGCGAAGGCCGTGGCCCAAGAAAATCGCCGTCGATAACACCACGAAGCTTGAGGAGAGAGTTGCGATGATCGGCGGAATACGCAACAAGCGGATCAATCCATAATTGAAAATGCCAACAACCAAACTGACCAACAAAGCCACGATAATGCCGGGCACAAGCATCGCCTCATTCGTGTCCATCACTTTCATGGCGACCACGCCTGAAAGTGTGATCGTTGCCGGGATTGATAAATCGACATTGCCCGGCCCAGCGGTGATCACCAACATTTGGCCGAGCCCCACTATGATTGTGAAGGTGGCGAAGGAAAGTGCAGCGGTAAGAATTTCTCCTGCCCCTTGGCCGTGCGTATAGCTGATCGTGATCAACCACACTGCGAATGCCGCAATGAAAGACCACACCCAAGGCAAGCGCAGAATATTTTTCATGTCTGCGCCTCTTTCGGCGAAAGCAAAGCGCGCAAAGCCAACACGATCATAAGGATCGCACCTTGTGCACCTATCTGCCAATCCGGCGAGATGTTGAGAAAAATTAAGAATGATCCGGCGAGTGCGAGTGTTAACGCGCCGACAACTGCGCCAATTGGCGAGACACGACCGCCGACAAATTCGCCGCCACCTAAGATGACACCTGCAATTGAATAAAGTGTGTAACGATCTGCAACATGCGCATCGCCCGAGGTGGTAAGGCCGAGTAACGCAAGGCCCGCAAGTACGCCGAATGTTCCGGTCAACATATACATCACCACTTTTGTAGTGAGCATTGACCAGCCTGCGCGCGCCAAAGATTTTGGGTTGCCACCCGCACCCCGCGCCACCACGCCCCATGATGATTTCATTACGACGAAATGAACGACTAGGCCAACGACAATGCTTGCAATAATTGGGAAAGGCACCAGCGGGAGTTTGACAGCCATAATAGCTTTCAACCAGTCAGGCGCTTTGCCGCCGGGGGATGGCAAAATTAAAACTGCGATGCCTAACCAGATAAATGATAGGCCAAGCGTTACAACAATCGATGGCAAATTACGCCAATGTACTAATGCACCAACCAAACCATATGCGGCAATGCAAAGGAGCAATGCAAGCACACCAAGTGCGGGGTTTTGGAAAAGCACGGTTGACGCAATACAACTCACCAATCCAACAAATGGCCCAATTGATAAATCAAGATCACCAATGGTGATCACAAACATTTGTGCAATCGTCGCAAGTGCAATTGGCACCGCATATTGCAACATCAAGTTCAAACCAAAATAGCTGCGCGTGAGAGGTGCCACATAAAACGTCGCGAGCAACACCACGGCCAATGATAAAAATGGCAAAAGGCTGCGCAGGCTTTCGCGGTTCATCATGCTGCTGTTTCGGCGAATGATGCGTGCAAGACTTGTTCTTCCGATAAATTATCGGCGCTCAAACTTTGCGTTACGACACCATTGCGAAAGATATAAGCTCGGTCGCAATGGTTCAACTCTTCCATTTCTGTGGAATACCAAATGAAGCTGCGGCCTTTTGCGGCTTCATCACGGATCATATCATAGACTTCAAGTTTGGTGCCGATATCAACTCCGCGCATCGGGTCATCCATCAGAATGATTTCGGCGTCGCTGGCTAAAGCGCGGGCGAACAGAGCCTTTTGCTGATTGCCGCCAGACAGTGTGAGGATGTTGCTATTCATATCGGGTGTTTTGATTTTGATCCGCGTCTGCCAATCGCTCGCAATACTTTCCTCGCCATCAGTCGCAATCAAACCGCTTTTGCGCAGAGCTTTGAGCGAACGCACAGTGATATTTTGGCCAATCGACCAGAGATTAAAAACTCCGTCAGATTGGCGGTCACCTGCCACAAAAGCGACGCGACCATTCACCTTCACATCGCGATGATTAAAAATCCGCAAAAGCATTCGCGTCTGCCCATGGCCTGCAAGACCGGCGAGCCCGACGATTTCACCTTTGCGAATTTCAAAATTATGACTGCCCGATTTTGCTTCAACTAAAATTGGTTGCGAGGAGAAATCATCTGTGCGCTTATTTTCGGTTTTGGTGTTGTGCGTACTGCCCATTGAAGCCACCAATGACGACCTATTAAACTGTGCTGCAGGCCGTTCTGCAACTGTTTTACCGTCTTTCATAACTACTATCCGGTTTGCAGTTCCCAAAATATCGCCAAGTAAATGCGAAATCAAAATGATCGACCTTCCAGATGCCGTTTCGCGCTTGACATAATCTAACAACTGTTTTGCGGTAATGGCGTCGAGAGACGATGTCGGTTCATCAAGTATGACCAAACGCAAAGGCGTATCAGTCACTGTAAACGCCCGCGCTATTTCAACCATCTGCCGCTTGCCGATCGACAAATTAGCAATCTCATCATCAGCGTGAATACCGTGAGCCGGAAATATTTCATCGAGTTTAGCATTAATCAAAGTCGAGGCCTTGCGTTTCCAATCAAACCCTTTGAGTGGGCGATGCACAATGCGCGCATTCTCGGCCACCGTTAAATTTGGACACAAAGAAAGCTCTTGAAACACGCAGCGCACCCCCGCAGCCTGCGCCGCCGCGGCACTCCAACCATTGCCAACTTCCGTGCCATCAATTGACAACACGCCTTTTTCTGGCGAGAGCGTACCATTGAGCATATGCATCAGTGTCGACTTGCCAGCCCCATTATGGCCGACGAGTCCTAGGCATTCGGCAGCTTCAACACGCAGTGTGACACCGCCTAAAGCCTTAACGGCGCCGAAGTTTTTTTCGACGCCGTCTAGCGTGATCGATTTAAGGGTCAAGCCTTATTTGCCAGCAACAACTTTGGCTGCGTCTTCGGCTGAATATTCAACATTGGCTACGCCGCCTTTTTCAGTGGTAGCCAAGGCTGCTTCAAGCCCTGCTTGATCAATTTGCAAGAATGGCACGCTGATGTCTTGTGGCACTTTTTTGCCATCTAAAATCATCTGTGCAACCCAGAAAGCAAGCGTGGAAACGCCCGGCGCAATTGAAACTGAAGTGGTCTCATAACCATTGGCGTCTTTCTGTTCTTTCCACCATTGGAGTTCGTCCTGACGATTACCCATGACGATCAATGGTGTTGGACGACCGGCAGCTTTGAACGCTTGAGCAGCGCCATAACCGTCTCCGCCTTGGGTTACAACACCTGCAATTTCTGGCAAGGATGGCAAGATGCCTGACACGGCTTTTTGCGCCACTTCCTGCGCCCAATCACCATGTACAGATCCTACAATCTTGAATTGCTTATGTTCATCGACACCAGCGTGAATGCCCTTGGAAATTTCGTCATCAACGAACACGCCAGCAAGCCCGCGAATTTCCAGCAAGTTGCCGCCCTTTGGCATTTTGCTGTTCAGGTAATCAACTTCCAACTTGCCCATGGCGGCAAAATCAACGGCGATGCGATAAGCGCAAGGTTCTTTCACAATGCCATCAAACGACACAACCACGATGCCAGCATCGCAAGCTTGCTTCACAACGCCGTTCAAAGCATCTGGTGAAGCCGCATTGATGACGATGGCGTTATAGCCTTTGAGGATCAAGCTTTGGATTTGAGCGGCTTGTTCGGTCACTTGGTTTTCAGAGGTGGTGAAGGGATCGGCAGCGGCAACGATACCATCGGCCACAGCTTTCTTCGTTACCTTATCCCAGCTTTTCAGCATGGATTGACGCCAGCTATTGCCAGCGTAGTTATTTGAAAGAGCAATCTTCTTGTCCTTTGTGTCCGCAAAGGCAGACATTGAAACGGCAAACAAAGCTGCAATGGCAATCGTGCAAGCCAGTGATTTCTTAAGCATTAGATTTCCTCCCAAGTGTTGATTGGCGCCTAAGGCGCAGGCCAAGCCATGATGCGAGGCTGGAAAGAAACATTGCACTATGGTGCATAATGTCAAATTGTTTTTTGTCCACGACGAGAACTTAAGGACTTTTTATAATCTTTCACATATGCAGAAAGAGTTTCCACCGTTCCAAGCGACCAGAGGCTGTGCAATGCAACATCAAATTCCTTTTGCATCACCGGATGCTTACCAACATCGCCATAAATATCATCCATGGCTAACCATGCAGAGGGATCGGTTTTGGCGGCGCGTGCTGCAGTTTGCAGGCGACCCCAGTTTGGGTCATTTGGTTCTATCACCCTGCCGCTGTCAGTTGTGCCAAAACAGTAACGACACCAAAGGGCGGACTCGAGTGCTAAACCCTTGATGGATTGCCCCGCCCGCAATCGATCTGCCATGGGAGGCACAATAAATTTAGGTTGGCGGTTAGATCCATCAAGGGCTAGTCTTCTAATCGTATCGGCAATCTTTGGATTGGCGAAACGGCGTTCGATTAATTTATAATAGTCTTGAATATTTGTGCCGGGCACAGGCATTACTGTCGGGATGATTTCTTCGCGTTCTACTTTGTCAAAGAAAGCATGAACCAGTGGGTGTTCCATCGCGTCGTGTACATAGTGCACATCCAGCAATCCGCCTGCATAAGCCAGCACAGCATGGCCGCCATTTAGAATGCGGATTTTCATATATTCGAATGGTGTTACGTCTTCGACAAATTGCACACCCACCTTTTCAAAGTCGGGACGGCCACAAGTGAAATTATCTTCAAGCACCCATTGCTTGAATTCCTCGCAGAAAATTGGCCACTGATCGTCAACGCCAAAAGTCTCAGCGCATATTTTGCGTTCGCGGTCGCTTGTTGCGGGTGTAATTCGGTCAACCATAGCATTCGGGAATGCCACTTTAGCACTAATCCATTTGGCCAATTCTGGGTCAGCCAATTCTGCAAGGCCAACCACTGCGTTGCGTGTGACAGCGCCATTGTGAGGCACGTTATCGCAAGACATTACGGTGAAAGGTGGCGTCCCCTTGGCGCGGCGTGCGGCAAGTCCGGCTACGATAAAACCAAACACCGTTGAGGGCGCGACTAAATTTTTTGAATCGGCAACAATATGAACATTTTTTGGATCAAACTTCTGCGTAGCCGGATCGATAAAATACCCACCCTCAGTGATGGTCAACGAAACAATCCGGATTTCAGGATTTGCCAAACGCGTAATCATCGCAGCCTTGTCCGCAGGCGGAATGAAATCAATCAGTGGTGCTGTAATATGCGCTGAGCTTAGTTCATTGTCTTGTTCGACAACTGTTGTGAGAAAATCCTGCGCCACCAAAATCTGACGCATTTTTTCATCAGACGGCATAACGCCCGCGCCAACGAGTGCCCAATCATGATTTAAGCCCTTGTTGAAAAGATCATCCAAATAAACTGCCAGATGCGCACGGTGAAAATTGCCAACACCAAAATGCAAAATACCTGGGGTTAGTTGACTATGCGTATAGTTTGGCACCGCCAATGACCTGCCAATCTCCGGAAGATTGGCTGCACATAGTTTTATTGCCATATCGGACACATGTTGGAGTCTGTTCATTTAAAGGCATGGCCCTGCGCATCAAATTTATGAATGCGCGATGCGTCAGGTTTCAATGAAATTTTGTCATCTGGCTTGCCTTTAAAATCGCCCGAAGCCCGCACAATCAAACGACCTGCCTCACCAGCATCCACATGCAGAAATGAGTCAGACCCTAAATGTTCAGTCAACAAAATCTTGCCCTGCCATTCGCCTTTTCCTGAAGCAATTTCGATATGCTCCGGGCGAACGCCGATGGTGGTGGCTTTGTGTTTGGCCGCAATACTACCTGTTACCAAATTCATTTTTGGTGAGCCGATGAAGCCTGCCACGAAAAGTGATTTCGGCGAATTGTAAAGTTCCATGGGGCTCCCCACTTGCTCAATGTTGCCACGGTTCAAAACCACAATGCGGTCGGCCATGGTCATGGCTTCAACTTGGTCATGGGTCACATAAACCATAGTGGAGCCCAAATCCTTGTGCAGCTGCATGATGAAAATACGCATGTTGACGCGAAGCGCTGCATCGAGATTTGAAAGCGGTTCGTCAAACAGGAAGCCCGAAGGATTGCGCACAATGGCACGACCGATGGCAACGCGCTGGCGTTGACCACCAGACAATTGACCGGGCCTGCGATCAAGATATTCTGTGAGGTTCAAAGTTTCAGCAGCCTTGGCAATCTTTGGGGCAATCTGTTCTGGCGTTTCACCCGCCATTTTCAAACCAAAACCAATGTTGTTACGAACTGACATGTGCGGATAGAGCGCATAGGATTGGAACACCATGGAAAGACCGCGCTTGGCGGGCGCTTCATCAGACACATCTTTACCGTCGATCAGAATTTCGCCAGACGTTAAATCTTCAAGACCCGCAATCATGCGCAGCAATGTGGATTTGCCGCAGCCTGAGGGGCCGACGAATACCACGAACTCGCCGTGTTTGATGTCCAAGTCAGCGCCGGGGATGACAACCGTTTCACCAAAGGTTTTGCGGACTTTTTTAAGTTGGATGGTACCCATTATTTAACCGCTCCGAATGTGAGACCGCGTACAAGTTGTTTTTGTGAGAACCAACCCACGATGAGAATGGGCACAATGGCCATGAGAGAAGCAGCCGAAAGCTTGGCCCAAAATTGCCCTTCAGGACTCGAATATTCGGAGATAAAGAAGCTCAAAGGTGCTGCATATTTGTTAGTGAGATTAAGCGACCAGAAGGCCTCGTTCCACGCCAAGATCAAATTGAGCAAGCAGGTCGAAGCAATACCGGGCAATGCCATGGGCGTTAGAACGCGCACAATTTCATTCCACAGCGAAGCACCATCCATGCGCGCGGCTTCAAGAATCTCGACAGGAATTTCTTTAAAATAAGTATAGAGCATCCAAATGATAATCGGCAGGTTTAGTAACATGGCCAGCGGAACCATGCCCCAGAAGCTATCAATTAAATTATATTCTCTGAGGTCAATCCAGCCCCAATCTTTAAAGATCAGCCCGTTGCGATTAAACATTAAATAAATAGCAATCAGTGCGCCTGCGGGCGGCATCATTTTGGTTGAGAGCATCCAGAGCAATGTGTCGGTCGTTCCGCGTGTCCACACCCAAGCTGTCGGCGGAATGATGCAAAGGAGCAGCAACAAAAATCCAACAACAGCGTTTTGCGGATGCCAATCATTGGCATAAAGGATCAAGCCCGAGAAGAGCCCGCAGCCGAAGATGATGGCGAGCCACAACCATCCGCTCATGTTGCTGCTCGGTTTTGTTCGCGGCGCGAAGGCCATTGACCACGCGGCAGGCACTGCGAACAATAGACCTAGCAATGTCGATAAGACAGCTATGATTACAGTGTTAAAAACATAACGGCCATAATCAGAGCGTTCTTGAACGATGCCAAAATTTTCAAACGTCCACGGTGTCGTAAGCATGGTTTGAGGCAGCGAATATGCATCAGATTCAGATTTAAACGCGGCGACCGCCGTCCAAAAAATTGGAAAGAACATGAGCAACCCGATAAACCATGCCAAGGCTGTAACTGCGACGGTGCGACGAGTTGATTGTTTGCGTGCCATTGCGCGTCAGGCCTCCAAGTTCTTGCCGACGATGCGGACGAGGAATATTGATACGAGATTTGCCAGCACCACTGCGATCAAACCGCCTGCTGCAGCAGCACCCACATCATTGGCGTCATTGAGTTGTGAAAACACAAGATAGGTTAAGTTGCCCGCAATACCGCCAACGCCTGGTAATTTAATTTCGGCGAAAATATTCAACAAGAAAATGGTTTCAATCAAAATCACAACGGTGATCGGCCGTGCAAGATGCGGCAAAACGATGTACCGGAAGTAACTTAAAGCAGGCGCGCCATCCATTGCGGCGGCATCTTTTTGCTCTTCATCAAGCGATTGCAATGCTGTGAGCAAGATCAGCGCCGCGTAGGGCAGCCATTGCCAAGAAACGATAATAATTACGGATATGAGTGGGTATGCGCCAAACCAGTCAATTGGTCTGAGTGCTCCAAAATAGGTTTGAATGCCGGCAAACAAACCAAACACCGGATGCATAATTAGATTTTTCCAAACCAAAGATGACACCGTTGGCATAATGAAGAAAGGTGAAATCATCAGCAGCCGAACAATGCCGCGTCCCCAAAAGGGTTGATCAAGTAAAAGCGCCAGAAGTGTGCCGCCCACAACAGTTGTGACGATCGTCGCAAAAACCAACACCAAGGTGTTGATAAAATCCCTCTTAAAATGAGGGTCCGTCATGAAGTAATAGAAATTTGAAACACCAAACCAGCTTGTCGCGTCTGGGTCCTGCAAGTTGTAACGCAGAAATGCAAAATAGATGGTGAGCACTAAAGGGATAAAGGCCCAGCCCGACAATACAACAAGTGACGGAGCTAAGGCCCATTTACCAACTGTTTGTGATTGCTTTGTGGCCATAGAAATCCCCGCGAGGTCTAGTGCCTCTGTGCTCTCAAACTTCAAAAACTGATGTACCACAAAAACAGGAATCCAACCTATTTCAACAGCCAAGCTGACAGAAGTTGGACTCCCGCTTTCGCGGAGGTTACAGTTTTTGGAGGTAGAAAAAAAACGGGCGGTTGTTTCCAACCGCCCTAATATTTTTACTTGATGTAACCAGCTTTGGTCATTTCAGCAGTCACATAGTCTTGTGCTTGCTTTAATGCTTCATCGCTTGTGATCTGACCAGCAAGAGCTGCTGAGAACATTTCACCAACCTTCGTGCCGATGCCGGCAAACTCAGGAATAGCAACAAACTGAACGCCAGTATAAGGAACAGGCTTAGCCGTTGGGTGCATTGGATCAGCAGCATTCATAGAAGCCAAAGTCATCGCAGCAAATGGCACTTTCAGATATTCTGGGTTGTTGTACAATGAAGTACGTGTGCCTGGAGGCACATTCGCCCAGCCTTCTTTAGCAGCGATCATATCGCCGTAATGCTTTGATGTTGCCCAGCCGATAAACTTCTGAGCAGCGTCAACTTTTGCCGAGCCTGCAGGAATTGCAAGCGCCCAAGCCCAAAGCCAGTTGGCGCGTTTGCCAAAGCCTGCGTCTGGAGCAATTGTGAAGCCAACATCAGCAGCATTCTTTGATGCCTTTGGATCAATGACGAATGAACCAGCCGCTGTTGCGTCTGCCCACATGCCGCATTTGCCGGCTTGGAACAAAGCAAGGTTTTCGGAGAAGCCGTTGCCTGAAGCGCCTTCTGGACCAGCGTCCTTCATAACCTTCAGATAAGTATCAATCGTTGTCTTCCATTCTGGAGTATCAAATTGTGGTTTCCAGTTTTCGTCAAACCAACGTGCGCCGAAGGAGTTAGCCATGGTTCCGAGGAATGCCATGTTTTCGCCCCAACCAGCTTTACCACGAAGGCAAATGCCGTTTACGCCATTGGCGCGGTCAGTCATCTTGTTGGCAGCATCAATGATTTCAGTCCAAGTAGGCGTATCTGACATTTTCAAGCCAGCCTTAGCCATCAAGTCTTTGCGGTACATCACGAAAGATGATTCACCGTAGAATGGGGCTGCATAAAGCTTGCCATCGTATGAAAGACCACCAGCAACCGCTGGCAAAATGTCTGCTGGATCATCAAGACCTGCGAGTGGAACGAGCCAACCCTTTTTGCCCCAGATTGGTGTTTCATACATACCAATCGTCAGAACGTCATATTGGCCGCCCTTAGTCGAAATGTCCTTCGTCACTTTTTGACGAAGATCGTTTTCTTCAAGTGTTACCCAATTCAACTTAATGTCTGGATTGGCAGTCGTAAAATCATCGGTGTATTTTTGCATACGGATCATGTCGCCGTTGTTCACGGTGGCAATGGTCAATGTGGTTTCAGCGAATGCTGTGGTGGCCAAAGCGGCCAAAGCAAACGTGGCAAGCACGCTCTTAACTACGGATTTCATTCAGATTCCTCCCAAAAGGTCTGTGAGCTTTTGCCAACAGATAGGGCATATGTTCATTCGGTTATGGAAATGAGTCAAGTGCAATTGCATGTTGCGATGCACCAAATCGACTGATCAATTGAGCAATTGGGTGGCCATAGCCTCATTCGTGACCAGTCCATTGACGAGTTTCCCTGTCAATGCACCACGCGCCGCTTTGATCCGTTCAGGTGCCATCACGACGCCAATCACTTTTCGCATCGCGGGCTTTGTTAATGGCACACTGAGCACCCGGTCATTTGTAAGGCCTTCAATCAAATTGCCCTTGTCATCATAGGCCCAGCCTAGAATTTCACCCACTGCACCAGCGCGCAGTACAGCGCGCATCTCATCAGGTTTCACGAACCCATCGCGCAACAAAGCCGCATCGTCGCCAACACTGCCCATACCTAAAAAGGTCACATCAGCTTGGCCTGCCAGCTCCACCACGTTTCGCAAAGTTTTCTGAGTCAGCAACAAATTTCTCTCGTGAATTGTTGTGGCAATCACTGGTAATGGCATTGGATAGTGCGATGCGCCCACGCGCTCTGCAACACGGCTCACTGCATCATACATAGAAGCCGAACCATCAGGCGCAATGTTGCCAACCAGTGCTACGATCTTGTGCTGCGGGCATTCCATGGGTGTCAGTTGGTCTGCCAAGGCGCGCAACATGCGGCCGGTTCCCATGGCTACAATAACGGGATGAGAAGACACGAGGTAACGTTCAAGCTCGGCTGCAGCAACAGCGGCAACGCCAATTGCCAAGGAACTATTTTCAGGATCGCTGGGCACAATTTCGCAGAAATCAATTTCGAACTTGGCTTTTATATTCTCTGCCATTTCCAAGCAGCGGCCGATTGGATGATCGAGCCGTACACGGATAAGTTTTTCAGAAATTGATGTAGAAACGAGCCGTTGCGCTGTCTGACGCGAAACTCCAAGTTTTCTTGCAATCTCATCTTGGGTATTGCCCGCAATATAATAAAGCCAGCCTGCACGCGCTGCCACATCAAGCCTGTTAGTATCTTCTTCATGTTTGCGGGCCACAGAATCTTTTCCTTAAGTATGCTATTTGGAGGTCAGACATATACCAATTTTGACCAATTCCATTCGCAAGCTTTGCATATCGATGAAGGTTTTGGCCACAACCAAATGATCAGGAAGATGGTAACCGGCTTTAATATGGGCACCTCCCGCGAAATGCCAAACTTCCATATTAGCCGATTTCGCCGCCAGAATTCCAATCTCGCTATCTTCGATCACCAGACAATTTTGAGGTGGCACGTTCATTTTTTCAGCTGCATGAAAACACAGATCAGGAGCAGGCTTGCCGTGCGCCACTTCTGAAGACGTAAATCTGTTGCCCTCGAAATATGAACTCAATCCAGAAACTTCCAATGAAAGTGCAAGTCGCCTTGGGCTGCTCCCCGTCGCTACACAATAGGGTAAGCGCAAAGTCGAAAGTACCGTTTTGATCCCCGCCATAGGACGCAGGTTTTGGGTCAGCTCAGCAAACAATCGTTCCCGATAATGGTTTTCAAAATCATCCGGCAAATCAAAATTCAAAACAGTTTTGGCGCGAAGCTTTCCGTTCACAAAGCTACGTCCCAAAAAAACATCACGAAACATTGCGTCAGAAAGTGGCATGC
Organism: Aestuariivirga sp.; assembly: GCA_043757105.1. Classification (GTDB taxonomy): domain Bacteria; phylum Pseudomonadota; class Alphaproteobacteria; order Rhizobiales; family Aestuariivirgaceae; genus Aestuariivirga. The sequence continues at coordinate 12,196 of JAYVPZ010000001.1, forward strand.
CCTGCTCCGCCATCAGCGCTTTCAAAACCCCAGCGCTCAGCATTTCGCTATCGACCAAAACACCGTCGCAGTCGAAGATGATGCATTCAATTTTTTTGGTTGCCATGGTCGTTATTTTGTCGCTCAAAGGTCGATGGCTTATAGAGCTGAAATTGTTAAGACTCAATTGGAGCAGATATCGTTTATGCTTTCAAACGGCATCCGCCGAAATGATCCCACAATCTCGTTCGTCGTCATCCCGTCGAAAGACGGGATCGAGACTTTCGACAGGTGCAACTGCGGAAAGTCTGGATTCCGGCGTTCGCCGGAATGACGGTTGTAACTTTGTTAGGTTCAAAATTATTTTCCTCTTTATGTGATTTTATGCTTGACAAAACAATCCTAATGTGGAATATCGGTGACTGTCTTCTCCAGAAGGGGTTAGCGCTCATGACGGTGGCTTTAACGGAGAAAGATGTGGCGCTTGCGGGTTTTGACTATCGTGGTCAAAACTCTCGAGAGCTGTTGATTGAAAAATTCAGGGCACTACGACCCTGAAAGCCCTAGTGGGTAAGCGACTCTGATTAACACTCCAGGATTGAAATAT
>JAYVPZ010000002.1:0-3241 GCA_043757105.1 Aestuariivirga sp.
ACCGGCGCATCGCAAATGTTAGTTGCTGAGGACAAGCGCAAAAAGGTGATTGAGTTGTCTGATATCGAAGAGACAATTGCGACCATGGCACGGATTCCAGCCAAGAACGTTTCTCGCGATGACACAACTTTGCTCAAGAACCTTGAGTCGGAATTGAAACGTATGGTGTTTGGTCAAGATAAGGCGATTGAGCAATTGGCCGCTGCAATTAAATTGGCACGTGCCGGATTGCGCGAACCTGAAAAACCGATTGGCAGTTATTTGTTCTCCGGCCCGACAGGTGTTGGCAAAACTGAGGTAGCCAAACGTTTGGCCGAAGTGTTAGGCGTCAAGCTCACGCGCTTTGACATGAGCGAATATATGGAGCGGCATTCTGTGTCGCGGCTCATCGGTGCACCTCCGGGTTATGTTGGTTTTGACCAAGGCGGATTGTTGACTGATGCCGTGGATCAAACGCCGTATTGCGTTTTGTTGCTTGATGAAATCGAGAAGGCCCATCCTGATCTTTATAATATTCTGTTGCAGGTTATGGACCATGGCAAGCTGACTGATAATAACGGCAAGTCGGTCGATTTCCGCAATGTGATCTTGATCATGACAACCAATGCTGGCGCACAAGACATGGCGCGGGCTGCCTTTGGTTTCACCCGCAATGTGCGCGAAGGTGACGACACCGAAGCGATCACCAAGATGTTCACACCTGAGTTCCGCAACCGCTTGGATGCTGTTGTAAGCTTTGGACATCTGCCAGGTTCTGTTGTCCGCAAAGTGGTTGAAAAGTTTATTCTGCAATTGGAAGCACAGCTTTCTGAACGGCAGGTCAATATCGAGATTTCAACCGAAGCTGCCGACTGGCTGGCCGAAAAAGGTTACGACCAGCAAATGGGTGCAAGGCCTCTGGCCCGCGTGATCCAAGAAAACATCAAGAAGCCACTGGCTGAAGAATTGTTGTTCGGCAAGCTGAAAGACGGCGGCACGGTGCGCATTCTGAAAAAGGATGATGGCTTAGCATTTGATTATCTCAGCCGTGATGATGAGAAAGCGTTGCCGAAACCCGTGGAGCGCAAGTCTTTGCCAAGGTCTCGTGTGGCGGTGAAGAAGGATGATACGAAGAAGGTTGCAAAGAAGCCAGCGGCGAAGGTGAAATAGACTTTTGTCAACATTCGTGGATAGAACATGAAAATTGACGGAAGTTGTCACTGCACATATTTAAGCTATGAAGCGGAAGTCAATCCAGCAGACGTACTGATTTGCCACTGCGCTGATTGCCAAACACTTTCTGGCTCGGCATTTAGCGTTATTGTTGCTGTGCAGAAGGCGGATTTCAAATTTATAAGCGGCGATCCGTCATTTTATGTAAAGACCGCTGAAAGTGGCAATCGTCGCACTCAAGCCTTTTGCTCGCGCTGTGCTACGCGAATTTATAGTGGCCCAGCAGATGGAAAATCAGATTTCTTTGGCTTGCGCGTTGGCACAATTCGCCAGCGTGATGTCCTCATACCAAAAGAACAAATATGGCGTCGATCCGCACAAGTGTGGGTAGATAACGTTGCTGCAATTGAACCCAGTTCTGAAACAGAATAACGGAAACGGTAACTAAACAACGCTCAATTTGCTTACAATACGTTTCGCGTGATCAGCGAGTAATCCATGTTCCGCCATTTTGTCAGCATGTTTCCGTATGCCTTCGCCGATTTTCATAGGCAATATGTGAACATGCAAATGAAACACAGTCTGCCCGCCCGCTTCCTCGTTATACTGACGAATTTGAATGCCGTCGGCGTTCATCGCTGATTTTGCCGCGGCTGCGATTTTTTGGACTGTGGTCATTAGGTGGGCCAACGTAACTGGATCGGCGTCTAACAATCCGCGCGATGGTTTTTTTGGAATGACGAGGCAATGGCCATCGACTTGTGGCATCACATCCATCAATGCCAATGTGTGTTCGTCCTCATAAATCTTGTGGCAAGGAATTTCGCTGCGAAGGATTTTTGCGAAAATGTTGGTGGGGTCGTATTGCATTGTTGATTGCCTTTATTGATTGATTACTCACTACAGTAATATCTCAATGTCGTCATCCCGACGGAAGTCGTGAACCAGACTTTCAACAGCTGCGAATGTGGAAAGTCTGGATTCCGGCTTTCGCTGGAATGACGGCGTTAAAGTTGGAGTTCAAACGCTAGTCTTGTTCATGCTTAAATGGCGTGTGTTCGCCAAGCTCTTGCTGGTTTTCGTCAATCGCCGCGCGTTCGTGTTCGAGATATTCCGCCACTGCTCGTGAGAGGCCCGGATGCGCCAAATGGTGCAAGCTATAGGTTTTTTCGGGCACATAGCCACGTGCTAATTTATGTTCGCCTTGTGCTCCCGCCTCAACGATTTTTAAACCGCGTGAAATCGCGAAATCCATGGCTTGATAATAGCAGGTTTCGAAATGCAGGAAGGGATGGTTTTCGAGGCAACCCCAGTTTCGGCCAAAAAGCGTGTCACCACCAATGAAGTTTAATGCGCCAGCAATCATCCTGCCATCGCGTTTGGCCAGCACCAGCAGGGTTTCTTCTTTCATGGTTGCGTTGATGAGGTTGAAGAATTTGCGCGTGAGATAAGGTTGTCCCCATTTGCGGCTGCCCGTATCCAAGTAGAATTTATAAAAATGATCCCAGTGTTCTTCTTTTAAATCACTGCCTGTCACGAGATCAAAAGTGATTCCGTTATCTGCTACCGCTAGCCGTTCTTTGCGAATGTTTTTACGTTTGGACGATGAAAGAGCAGCAAGAAAATCAGTGAAGTTTGCATAACCCTGATTATGCCAATGGAATTGAATGTCGTTACGCTGAAGCCAGCCTGATGCACCAAGTTCTTCGGCTTCTTGTTTGGTTGCGAATGTAATGTGCGATGATGATGAATTGGATTGCTGGCAAAGCGCGATCAAGCCTTTGGCCAACGCTGCGCGATGTTCTGAAGTATTCGCCAGCAAGCGTGGGCCAGTGGCAGGCGTAAATGGCACCGAGGTTTGGAGCTTTGGATAATAGTGTCCGCCCGCCCGCGCGTAAGCGTCAGCCCAAGCATGATCAAAAACATATTCGCCCATGGAGTGTGATTTGAGATAGCAGGGGGACACACCAACAATCTTGTCATTCTCTTCCAAAATTAAATGCTGTGCGGCCCAACCTGTTTTTGCCGTGGCGGAACCAGATAGTTCAAGCGCCAACAAGAAAGCGTGAGAGGTGAAAGGATTGAAAGC
>JAYVPZ010000003.1:0-3240 GCA_043757105.1 Aestuariivirga sp.
CCGGAATCCAGGGGCCACATATTGAATTCTAAACGATTGCGCCCGCGGAAAGTCTGGATCCCGACTTTCGTCGGGATGACGGCATATTAATAGTCTCGATTAAATCTAAACTTGATTATGACTTGCGTCAAACCAATCAATTTGACCATTTTGCAAACGGCAATAACACCCTTGTGGCGTTTTTAGTCGCACTGTGTCTTCAGGCTTCAGGCCCGCAACGAAACCCATCAAACAGCGCCCAACGGCACCATGTGCCACAACCAAAGTCAGCTGAGTTACGGTCGCCAGCCAATCATCCACCCGCGCCATGCCATCAGCATAATTTTCGCCGCCTTCAGGCCGCCAATAATATTTGCCCTCAGCGTCAGCAGGATAAATCGGGGAAGCCTTCAGCTCCCAAATGGGTTTGCCTTCCCAAACACCAAAGCCAAGCTCACGCACCCGCGGCTCAGTTTTAACCTGTTCCATTGAAATACCAAGTGCAGAGGTAATGTAACCCATCGTCTGTTGCGCTCGCCTTTGCGGAGAGCAAACAAATTGGAACCCAAACAGTTCTTCGCGTTTATAAAGCAGGGTCTGCGCCACATCTTGCGCCTGTTGTTGGCCATGCGCATTCAAATCAGTTTCAATCGAACCTTGAATCAAACTTTGGCGGTTCCAATCGGTCTCGCCATGGCGCACAAAATAGATAGTAGGCAGCGCCCTATTCAGCGGCATTATCAACCGACATATCAGGTGCATCAGGGTTCTTCATACCAACCACATGATAACCTGAATCCACGTGATGAATTTCGCCTGTCACACCGCGCGATAAATCTGACAGGAAATACATTCCAGCATCGCCCACTTCCTCGGTGGTCACCGTGCGGCGCAGTGGCGAATTATATTCATTCCATTTCAGAATATAGCGGAAGTCGCTGATGCCTGAAGCTGCAAGCGTTTTGATCGGCCCCGCTGAAATTGCATTCACGCGAATATTCTTAACGCCCAAATCCGCCGCCATATAACGCACTGATGCTTCAAGGCCAGCCTTAGCCACACCCATCACATTATAGTGCGGCATCCATTTTTCAGCGCCATAATAAGTCAGCGTTAAAAGCGAACCACCATTGGGCATCATCTTTTCGGCGCGTTGAGCCACGGCTGTAAAGCTGTAAACACTGATAAACATGGTGTTGGTAAAATTGGCAGCGCTCGTATCCACATAACGACCACTGAGTTCATTCTTGTCAGAAAAACCGATGGCATGAACCACAAAATCAAGGCTGCCCCATTTTTCTTTGATCGCATCAAACGTGGCATCGATGGAAGCCATATCACTCACATCGCAGGGCAAAACCAATGGCGAATTCACTTCTGCGGCCAAAGGCTCAACGCGCTTCTTCAAAGCATCGCCTTGATATGTGAACGCCAGTTCGGCACCATGTTGAGCGCAAGATTTAGCAATGCCCCAAGCAATCGAGCGATTATTGGCAACGCCCATAATCAGACCGCGTTTGCCTGCCATTATACCTTTGTTTCCGCTCATTTTATATCGCACCCAAATTTGAGGCAGAATCTGCCCAAGCCCTTGAATGGCTAATGGCACAGCTAATTTCCGAAATAAAGGGAATGCCGCTTGACAATTTGTTACTGTTTATGTATTTAACTATACAGTTAATTAAACAATTGATTAAATAATGATCGACGCTCTCAGTCTTAAACTTCAAGCATTGTCTGATCCAACACGTCGAGCGATCTTGGCTCAGTTGCGGAGTGGGGAGGCAACCGTAAACCAATTGGCTGAACCCTTCGCCATGACCCTGCCCGCAATTTCAAAACACATCAAAGTTCTCGAAACCGCAGGCCTCATCACCCGCAGCCGCAATGCCCAGCAGCGGCCCTGCAAACTATCATCTGATGGACTGAGAGAGGTTGACGACTGGATGAAAAATTACCGTGAGATGTGGGAGCAGCGGCTCGACCGCCTCGAATCCTATCTCAAAACAATTCAAGAGGAGAAATAAAAATGCTCGCTACAACCATTTTGCCAACCAATAAACCAATGATCATCTCAACGCGCATTATCAACGCACCGCGCGAACTGGTTTACAAAGTGCTGACCGAACCGAACCACATCGCCGAATTCTGGGGACCAAATGGTTTCACCAACACCATCAAATCAATGGAGGTGAAGCCTGGCGGGCAGTGGCTCTACACCATGCACGGGCCCGACGGCACAGACTATCCCAACCGCATCATCTACCGCACTGTTGAGCCGCCACGTCTTTTAACCTTCGATCACGACAATGGCGGCGAGGGTGAAATTGACCAGAAATTCATTGGTGAAATTGAGCTTTGGGACGAGGCCGGAAAAACCCGCATTGAACTTCGTCTAATTGAAAAGAGCATTGAGGCGCGCGACGCCATTGCACAATATGCAGTCGAGGGCGGCAGACAAAACCTCGACCGCTTAGCTGCACATCTCGATGTTTTGCAATCAACACCGACGGACTCCTTCATCATCAGCCGCAGCTTCCCTGTTTCGAAAGAACGTCTCTATCAGGCCTGTAGTAGCGCCGAAGAAATGACGAAATGGTATTCGCCAGCAGGTGCCAAGTCCCTCAAAGCCGAAATGGATTTCAGACCCGGTGGCACCTTCTTCTATGGCAATCAAATGCCTGATGGCATGGTGGTTTATGGCAAAACACTCTATGTCGAAATTGTGCCTAATGAAAAAATTGTATCCTATACCCGCTTTGCCGATGCTGAGGGAGAGATCGTTAGCCACCCTATGGCTCCCACTTGGCCACGTGAACTGCACACCACTTTTTTGTTTGCTGCCGAAGGCGAAACCAACAGCCACCTCACCGTTATCTGGCATTATGATGGCAATGATCAGGTCGAAAAGACAACTTTCTTGAGCGCATTGGCTGGAATGCGTGGAGGCTGGACGGGGACGCTGGATGGGCTTACAAACTATCTACGCAAAAAATAGGGAAGGACACCATGATAACGGCACTCGTGATCATAGCTATACTGATCGTCGCACTTTTGGATATTGCCAGCGTGAAACCAGATACATTCAGCTTGGTGCGCAGCGCAGACATAAAAGCGCCGCCCGAAAAAGTCTTCGCTCAGCTGAATGATTTTAAAAATTGGGGTGCTTGGTCGCCTTGGGAGAAAATGGATCTTGAAATGAAGAAAACTTTCAAGGGCCCAGCCAGTGGCAAAGGCTCATATTATTCTTGGATCGGCAAC
>JAYVPZ010000004.1:0-3216 GCA_043757105.1 Aestuariivirga sp.
GTTGATGCAAAAGTGCATCTGGCAGCATTGATCACGCGGACTGAAATTGAAACCCATTTCAAAGACCAGATTGTCGAAAGCTCTGGCGTGTTTTGGGACACTAAAGCGCAAGTGGTCAGCGCCTCGCGGTCAATAAAGTTGGGCGCATTGGTTTTAGAAGAACGGCCACTTTCGACGCCAGAGCCAGATGCTGTGGCGCTGGCAATGGCGCAGGGTGTGAAAGTTATGGGTTTGATTTCACTTCCATGGAGCGATGCTGCAAAAATGTTCCGTTCACGTATCAATTTTATACACCGCATCATGCAGGATGATATTTGGCCTGATTTTTCCGACGTTGCGCTGATGAACAATTTGCAGGAATGGCTTGTGCCATATTTGGCTGGCATTTCGCGCAAGATTCATTTGGAACGGTTAGACATGCTGGCGATTATGCGGGGTATAATTCCGCATGAAAAACTATCGAAGATCGAAAAATTGGCGCCTTCTCGCATGGTGGTGCCGGGCGGAGGGCATTACCAGATTGATTATGATGTTGAGGGCGATCCGGTTTTGCGGGTGCGCTTGCAAGAAATGTTTGGGATGAAATCAGCTCCGCAAATTGCTGATGGTCGAGCGCGGTTAAAGATTGAGTTGTTATCGCCCGGCGGAAAGCCCGTGGCCATAACGCAATCGCTTGAAACCTTTTGGGTCAATGCCTATCCCGATGTGCGCAAAGATATGCGTGGTCGCTACCCCAAACATCTCTGGCCGGAAGATCCGCTAACCGCCACAGCCGTCGCACCACGTCGTTTGCGTTAACACTCGACCACATTAACAGCGAGGCCGCCGGTGGAGGTTTCTTTATAACGTTCGCTCATATCCATGCCGGTCTGGCGCATGGTTTCAATGCAACTATCCAGTGGCACCAAATGTGTGCCGTCGCCTCGAAGCGCTAACGAAGCCGCGGTGACCGCTTTAACCGCACCAAAAGCGTTGCGCTCAATACATGGAACCTGAACCAGACCGCCTATGGGATCGCAGGTCATACCCAAATGATGTTCGAGCGCAATCTCGGCGGCGTTTTCAACTTGCTCATTTGTGCCTCCCAGTGCCGCACACAATCCAGCAGCCGCCATTGCTGATGCCGATCCCACTTCACCTTGGCAACCCACTTCTGCGCCCGAAATTGAGGCGTTGTGTTTGATAATGCCGCCAATGGCCGAGGCCGCTAAAAGAAAAATACGAATGCCGTCTTGGTCTGCACCAGCACAGTGATCAAGATAATAGCGGATGACGGCGGGCACCACGCCAGCGGCACCATTGGTGGGAGCGGTTACGATTTTACCCCCTGCCGCATTTTCTTCGTTAATCGCCATGCCGTAAACCGAGAGGAAATCCATCACTTGATGCGGTTGGATTTGATTGCTGCCATGTTCGGCTTTAAGCTTGGCAAAAATATCTGCTGCACGGCGTTTCACTTTAAGGCCGCCCGGCAAAATGCCTTGGGCTTTGAGGCCACGGTTCATGCAGGCATTCATGGTAGTCCAAATATGATCGAGGCCTCGGTTCAATTCATCGATGTTTTTTAAAACTGTTTCATTGGCATGCTTCATGGTTGCAACGCTCAAGCCTGAAGCGCGCCCCATTTCCAGCATTTGAACAGCGGACTTAAAAGGGTAAGGCACATTAGAAATAGGTGGTGGCTTTACATCAGCACGTTCTGCAGCCGTTTGCACAAAGCCGCCGCCGATTGAAAAATAAGTTTCTTCGAGTACAATATTGCCGTCGGTATCAAGCAATCGAAAAACCAATCCATTGGCATGGCCTTTTAACGCTGGGCCGAAATCAAAGATGATGTCGTTGGTTTGGTCAAAACTGATTTTGCGGTTTGAAACTTTGACCTCATTCATATTTGCAAGAATAGTTTCGACTCTATCGGGGTCAATGTCCTGCGGATTTTCGCCAGCAAAACCAAGCACAATCGCGCGGTCACTGCCGTGGCCCTTGCCAGTGAAAGCAAGCGAACCATGCAGAGTGCAAGTCAATCTCGTGGCCACGTTCAAATCGTGTATTTTTATCAATTCCAAAAAGCGCCGCGCCGCCACCATCGGCCCCATCGTGTGAGACGATGATGGGCCAATGCCGATTTTGAAAACATCGAAGACAGATAAAAACATCACTCCATGTTAAACATTTGCGATTGAGAAGCTAGTCGTTTCCAGTCAAGCAATGGTGCAAAACCGTCATAGCTTGATGTTTGCTGCACTGCTAACACAGCAAAATGATCGCTGTTCTCTTCGGACTTTTCGCTGCTTTGTGCTGGTCTTTGCATGACCTTTTAGCACGCAATTTTGCCTGCGATGTGGGGCCATACCGCATGGCCATCGGCACTCTATTGACTGGTGCATTGCTTTTGACCGGCATCGTATTTTGGAATGGCACGATTCTGAATGCCGACAGGGCAACGCTTGAGCTGGCGCTAATTTTAGGAATCATTTACGGGCTTGCCATTGGCAGCCTTTTTATTGCCTTTAGTCTGGCACCAGTTTCAGTCGTCGGGCCGGCGACGGCTGGCTATCCAGCGCTCGTGGTTGTTTGGGGAATGATCAACGGCCTCCAACCCAGCATGTTGCAATGGCTGGCGATGATTGCGATCATCGTGGGCGCATTTGTGGTGGCCCGGAAAGGCCCGCCAGATGGTGGTTTGAGTGCCGTTCAGAAAGGTAAGATTCCACTACTCATTTTCTCTTGTGTCGTTGCCCAGATTTTTTTTGCCAGTTCAGTTGTTCTCGGCCAAAAAATTGCTCATAATGTTGGTGAGTTTGAAGCCACGTTCCTATCGCGCTTTCCCGCTGCGCTGGTTCTTATTCCATTCGTGATGCGTGAAAAACCTGACGTCGCAAAAATAAACCGTCGCGCATGGGCAGGCATTTTTGCCATGGGAACCTTTGATGTCGCAGCGGTTTCCGGCATCAATTATGTGGGGCGATTGCCGAACAAGGAATTTGGCTCCATGGGCATCAGCGCTTATGGGGCCATTGCCACATTGCTGGCGATGATCCTGTTGAAGGAGAAGACAACGGTTTGGCAATGGATGGGCATTGCTTTGATTTGCGGAGGGGTTGCAGTTCTTGGTTCAGCCTAGAGCATCGGATGGTCAATTGAATCCATATCCAGCTGCGGTGAAGTAGTTGGAGCATTCTTCGTCCGTGAACAAACTGCAAATGTTGCCGATTG
>JAYVPZ010000005.1:0-3184 GCA_043757105.1 Aestuariivirga sp.
TGAGATTGAGCGGTTTTTCCCCCATATAGCTTTTCATGACTTTGGCAGCCCCGATAGCCTTCCGCAAAATGAACGGACTAGGCAATGATTTTGTCGTGCTTGATGCGCGGGTTCAGCCGTTGGTTATTTCCGAAACATCGGCCAAGGCCATTGCTGACCGGCAAACGGGTATAGGTTGCGATCAACTTATCGTTCTCGAAAACTCAGCTGATTTTGATGTGCGCATGCGAATTTGGAATGCTGAAGGTGGCGAGGTGCAGTCCTGCGGAAATGCTTCAAGGTGTATCGCAGATCTTCTCTTCGATGAGATGGGCACAAACACGGCCACAATCAGCACCAAGGGCGGACTACTGATCGCGTCTAAAGCTGGCGATAAGATGGTGACGATTGACCAGGGTGTGCCGAAGTTTGGCTGGAAAGACATTCCACTGTCCGAGCCCTTTGCAGATACGCGCCATATTGAAATGCAATATGGGCCGATTGACCATCCGCTGATCCATTCGCCTTCGGTTGTGAATGTCGGCAATCCCCATTGCATTTTCTGGGTTGATGATTTGGATGTGGTTGATTTGGGCCGCGCTGGGCCGATGCTGGAAAATCATCCGCTGTTTCCAGAACGTGCCAATATCTCATTTGCCAAAGTGGTGGCTCGTGATCATGTCATTTTGCGTGTATGGGAGCGTGGTGCTGGGCTGACCAAAGCTTGCGGCACTGCGGCCTGTGCGACAATCGCTGCTGGACACCGGATTAAAATTATTGACGATAAATGCCGCATAACACTGCCCGGAGGGGATTTATTTATGTCCGTTCGAGAGAATGATGGCCATGTGATGATGACGGGCCCTGTGGCCTATGAGTTTGATGGTGTTCTGCCCGAAGGTTACTTTCGTGAGTGAAACTGAATTCATCAGTTTTGGATGCAGGCTGAATATTTTTGAGTCGGAAGTGATGAGGGACGCTGCGGCCAAAGCTGGACTTGAAAATGCTATTGTATTTAACACCTGCGCTGTGACAACAGAAGCAACAAGACAGGCGCGGCAGGCGATCCGCAAAGCCCACAAAGAAAATCCCGACGCGCAAATTATTGTGACAGGTTGCGCTGCACAGACCGATCCTGACATGTTTGCTTCAATGCCTGAAGTTTCGCGCATCTTAGGCAATGAAGAAAAGTTGCAATTCGCCAGCTGGCTGCCTGGAGGCAACCGCCTTCGCGTTGATGTTTCTGACATTATGAAAGTAAAAAAAGCGCGCGCGCCTTTGATTGAGGTTTTGAAAGGCCGTACTCGCGCATTTGTTCAAGTGCAGAATGGCTGTGATCATCGTTGCACGTTTTGTATCATCCCTTTTGGGCGTGGCAATTCTCGTTCAGTTCCCATTGTCGATGCTGTTGAACAAATTCGGCGCCTTGTTGCTTCTGGCCATGCTGAAGTGGTTTTGTCCGGTGTTGATTTAACATCCTGGGGTGCTGATCTCGATGGCAGTCCAAAACTTGGTGTTTTACTATCTTCAATTTTAAAGAAAGTGCCTGATCTCAAACGATTGCGATTGTCTTCTATTGATTCTATCGAAGCTGATGATGAAATGATTGAAGTGTTGACGGGGGAACCCAGAATTATGCCGCACCTTCATCTTTCACTTCAATCTGGTGATAATATGATTTTGAAGCGCATGAAGCGCAGGCATAGCCGTGAACATACAATTGAGTTCTGCAATATGCTGCGTGACAAACGACCGGACATGGTTTTTGGCGCAGATATTATCGCGGGCTTTCCGACTGAGACGGACGAGATGTTTGAAAATTCGATGAAGATTGTCGATGAATGCTGTCTTACTTATCTCCACGTGTTTCCATATTCGCCGCGCCCCAGCACACCAGCTGCAAAAATGCCAGCCGTGGACCCAAACATCATTAAACGGCGGGCGGCGATGTTGCGCGCCAAAGGCGAAGAGCGGCAGAGTGATTTTATGGCTTCTCAGATGGGAACCGTGCGCGACGTGTTGATTGAAACGCCAAGCCAAGGTCGGACTGAACATTTTGCATTGGCAAAATTTGAAACTGCTATGGTTCCGGGTGCTGTGGTAAAAGCTCAAGTTAAAAGTGCAGCTGCTTCACATTTAGTGATGGGATTTTGAGGGATGGCCGGGTTTTTCAAGAAGCTCTTTAATCGGATTGTCGGTAAGCCCACTGATGAGGTGGCTCCTGCTGAAGTGGAGCAAGACGTTTTATTTGCGCCTGAACCAGAGCCCGAGATTGTTGATGATATCAAAAAACCTCAAGTTGCTAAAGCAGGCAAGCCTGTCGCGAAGGCTCTTACCAAGACACCTGCTAAACTCAAAGTTCCGCCGAACTCACCTGCGAAGAAGGCAATAATAAAAAAAGAAGCGCCAAAGCCTACTGCCAAGAAGTCGATAAAAGTTGCGCCACCACCTCCGCCTCCGCGTTTAGAAGTGACGAAGGTAAAGACAGCGCCAGTTATTAAAGTCGCCCCACCGCCGCTGCCCGCAAAAGTGACCAAGGCAAGATCTGCGTTGGTCGTTAAAGCTGCGCCGCCCAAACCCGTCAAAATTGTTTCGACATCAAAGCCGGTTCCTGCTGCTGACCCGGAGACCGAAATAGTTGTACCTGTTTTTGTGGCTCCGCCACCAATGCCGACACCTCCAATTCCTGTTCCAGTGGTTGTTGAGGAGCCACGTCCGCAAAAAAGTGGTTGGTTGTCACGGCTTAAGGAAGGGCTATCTAAATCTTCGAAGTCTATCACTGGTTCGATCACTGCCATCTTTACCAAGCGCAAGCTTGATAAAGAGACGTTGCAGGAGCTTGAAGATACTTTGATTCAAGCCGATCTCGGCATCGCCGTTGCTGAACGCATCATCAAGGCGGTTTCTCATGGGCGCTATGACAAGGAAATTGACCCTGAGGAAGTGAAGCAAATTCTCGCTGACGAGGTTGCTAAGGTTTTGAAACCCGTTGAAGTGCCGTTCAACTTTGGTTCTGAAAAACCGTTTGTCATTTTGGTTGTGGGTGTGAATGGATCGGGCAAGACTACAACCATTGGCAAACTTGGTTCTATTGCAGCTTCCGAAGGCTTTAAAGTGATGTTTGCAGCATGTGATACATTTCGCGCGGCTGCGATTGAACAGTTGACGGTTTGGGGTGAACGCATTGGTGCCACCACAATGAGCA
>JAYVPZ010000006.1:0-3182 GCA_043757105.1 Aestuariivirga sp.
CAAGGCAATGACGAAGACCGCGTGAACATCATGACGCTTCACTCCGCCAAAGGCCTCGAATTTCAAACCGTGTTCCTGCCCGGCTGGGAAGAAGGCTTGTTTCCTTCCAAACGTTCCCTCGATGAAAAAGGCCGCAGCGGCTTGGAAGAAGAGCGGCGCTTGGCCTATGTGGGCATCACACGAGCCAAACTCCGCGCCACCATAACTTTCGCCCAAAACCGCCAAACCCACGGCCTATGGCAAACCGGCTTGCCCAGCCGCTTCATTGACGAGTTGCCCGAAGAACATGTCGAGGTCGCCGCCATGAGCAACTCTTACGGCGGGCATGATTTGGGCGCTTTCGGCAACAGCCGCTTCGACCAAGCCTCCACCTTCGGCCAAGGCAGCTATTCAACCCCCGGCTGGAAACGCGCCCAACAGCGCAAAGATTCAGGCGAACCTTTGCGCACATCACAACGCTTCATCGAAGGCGAACTCACCGCCAGTAGCGCCAAACCATCCGCATTCGCAAGCGGCGACCGCGTCTTCCACCAAAAATTCGGCTACGGCGCGATTGTGAATGTGGAGGGCAATAAGCTGACGGTGGATTTTGAGAAGGCAGGTGAGAAGCGGGTGATTGATAGCTTTGTGGAGCGGGGATGAAGGGTTCTCAATATGAACAGTCAAGTATCTGTGATATGCTACGACTCAGAGAATAAAGCTCATGGATAGAGATCCGGAAAAAAAATCTAACGTTGTTACTTGGGACATGCCCACATTCAGCAAACTGAATGGAGACGAAAGATATATTGCTCAGTTAATCCATGTTTATCATGAACACTTCGCACCAATATTTCCTGACAAGATTTTACATTATACATCTCAAGAAAACTTTAGAAATATCGTTAGTTCACAAGCATTTTGGTTCAATCACGTTTCGACCCAAATTGACGAAACAGAGGTCGTAAGAATAGCTGATTTGGCTCACCAAGTTCTATCGCACGCTATAATTGATAACTGCGCCAATATTCGTAACGTTAAAATGTTAACCGATTTAAGAGCTGGGCTCCTTTCAACTAATCAACTGAGCACTTGGTATACTTGTTCATTTACGGGAAAATTCGAAAGTTTATTGCACTGGAAGGATTACGGAAGAGATTTCAAGGGCGTCGCTTTGATATTCAATACGACAGAATTATTAAAATATTTAAGCCCCTCACCAGTTGATAGACTTCTCGCGATGCCAGCAGTTTATAACACGGAAAAGATTCTACATTTTCTTGGTAAGCTAGTTTGTTTAGCCATAGAAAACTTTGAAAATGACTATTGTGACGTTGTAGATATTGAAAAAGCGTCAAAAGACTTCATTGAGCGTTGGGGAAAGCATGCCGAAACATTTTCGGTCTTACCGAAATTGGATTCGTACGATGGTGAAAGTGAGTTTCGCTTCGCCAGAAAATGGCCTTGGATTACAACTCCGCCAGGTTTAATTGAAAAAAACAGTCGTAAGTTTTGGCCAACAGCACGCGGAGAACATAGCGATAGTGTTTATCATCGACTACCGATTGTCGAAGTAATCGTTGGTAAGTTATCCGAAGTCTCGTGCGAAGAAATGGTTCTCACGAACCTAAACACCGCTGGGTATAAGAATGTTAAAATTGCACGGTCATGCATTGGGCCTGACCAAATAGAGTAGGCGATGCATTGACGCGAATCTTCAACACAAAAATTGGTAATTGCGCTGTTAGCACCCTACTCCGCCGCCACCAACCCACTCCTTGGCTGCCTCTTCGCCGGAGCCGCCTTGAACCCCAGCGTCTTCGTCACAATCTTCGGATTGGCTTCCAGCAACTCCACCAACCGCGCCGCCGCACCTGAAGGCGAGCGTTCACCGCTTTCCCATTTGCGAATTGTTCCTAATGAAGTCCCAAGCAAATCTGCAAACTGCGCCTGTGTTAAACCGTCGCGCAGGCGAAGTGCGGCAATTTCATTGGGCTTCACCTGATGAGCCTTCAGCCCAGCAACGCGTGCACCCTGTGCATAAGAACGCGCCTCGTTCAAACCCTTCAGGATTTTCTCAAATGCTTTCGAACTCATTTCCCAATTCCCCCACAACCCGCTCCCACTCATCCACAATCGTCGCGGCTCGCTTACCACCAACCCGCCGATACCAATATGCGGCATTCGCATCATCGCCCTCGATCCAATGGGCCAGCGCATGAACCATGTCATAGTCCGGATTGCCTTCATCTTGCTGGCAAATGGCATGAGCCTTTTGCCATTCTGCGCCCATAACCAACCCACCCTTCTTCAACCACCACAGGGCTTGCAGTGGTGGCGACATGTTGGCAGGTGCAGTTGGATTGGAAAATGTATTTGGGTCAATCTGTGCCATGTAGACAGATTAGCAGAAGCTGTAAAAGATGGCTAGACGAAGCCTGCTTCAGCTCCTTCTCCCACTCGCAAGAACGAATGAGAGAAGGCAATATTTGTTAAGCCGTTGCCGCCACAAACTTGAACGACACACCGTTCATGCAATAGCGCAAACCTGTTGGCTTTGGGCCATCGTCGAACACATGCCCGAAATGTCCGCCACAACGGCGGCAATGCACTTCAGTGCGGGCGGCGAACAATGTGTTGTCTTCTTTCTTGACCACTGCATTTGGCATAACGTCAAAAAAGCTCGGCCAGCCTGTGCCACTGTCAAATTTCATGTCAGATGAGAACGCCGCCAAATCACAACCAGCACAGTTAAATGTGCCCTTGCGGTGCTCATCCAAAAGCTTTGATGTGAATGGACGTTCCGTGGATTCCTGACGCAGAACTGCAAAGGCCTCTGGCGACAGTGTTTTCTTCCACTCTTCTTCACTCTTAGTAACTTCAAAATCGGCAGCAAATGCATTGCGCGCAGCAAAGCCAAATGTGCCAAGCGAAATTCCGGCTAAACTTAAGAAACGACGATTCATTGTTATTCTCCTTTGATGCCTATAGATACGGGCTTTGAGAGTTTTGGACTATTCACAAGCAGATACAAACCAATCAAACAAATGTGAGATTATCTTTCCTCGGCGTGACCAGATAGATTGGCCCCGGCGCCGCTGGGCAACCGCGCATAGAAAAAAATCGAAATTAACCCTATGGCCGCCACCACAAAAAACGCCACTGCAAAATCAGCACTCATTAAATTTTCGCCGCCCCGCACG
>JAYVPZ010000007.1:0-12495 GCA_043757105.1 Aestuariivirga sp.
CACATTAAACATCACAATGCGCAGCATCTGACTTGCCCCGTGCAAGATCCTGAGTCTTATTATTTGCTGCCCGACGATTGGAGCGCAATGCCGGGTTTCAAGCGCGCACTTTATACTTTTAACAATACGCTATTCGGACGAATGCTGATTGGCCCAGCAGTGGGGGTTGTTCAATTTTGGTCGGGAGAAATTATGCAAATGCTGCGCGGCCGGCGTGACATCGTGAAATGCTGGAGCGCGTTTGTAATTTCGTCGACCATAGTCCTAGGGTTCGTGGCTTGGGTGGGCATGCCTATATGGCAGTATATTTTACTCATTGCCTATCCTGCGATTTCCTTGGCTCTAGTACGATCATTTTGTGAACATCAAGCAGCAGAAGAAATTGGTGAACGCACTATTATTGTTGAGGCTTCAACTTTCTGGTCTTTGCTTTTTTTAAACAATAATTTGCACATTGCACATCATGAAAAGCCAGCACTACCTTGGTATCGTTTGGCAGATTATTACGCCAACGAGCGCGAGAACCTGCTGGCTAAAAACAAGCACTACCTGATGCGCGGCTATGGCGAAATTTTCAAGCGGTACTTTTTCAATCCCAAAGAGAGCGTTCAACATCCAAACATTTCTTGGCTGAAGTAACGCGTTAAACGATACAAAAAGAAAATTAGTGCGTAGTTGGATTATGGGAAGCTTTTCTGTGATCATTCCGACAAGGAACCGCCCAGCCTTTATGGCTGAGGCTGTGGCAAGTGTGTTGGCGCAAAACTATAGCGAATTTGAACTTCTCGTCGTTAATGACGGCGATGATGAAATAGCAGAATTCAAAGACAAGCGCGTCCGCGTTCTCAATAATGAAAGCCGCGGCGCTGTGCAGGCCCGAAATTTGGCTATTTCACAAGCGACGGGTGATTACATCGCGTTTCTTGATGATGACGATTTTTTTATTGACGCCGATCATTTGACAAGGGCTAATGCGGTTCTGAGCGGCTTTGCCGAATTCTATTTCGCCAACGGCATTATGCATTTTCCCGACGGCAGCACAAAATTGTTTTCTCGCAAGGCGAATAAACAAAGCTTGATGATCGACAATACGATCTTGATTTCGACCGTATGTTACCATCGTTCGCTTCATAAACAGCTCGGCTTATTTGACGAAGACCTTCCATACTACTGGGACTGGGACTGGTATTTGCGCGTGGTAAAAGCTGATTTTCGGATTGAGCGTACAAACCATCCAGCTGCTGCTATCCGTGTTCACCCTCAAAATATGTCGGGAAATAGCAATCTTGTAGATCGTCAAGCCAACTTAGATTTGCTTGTGACAAAGCACAATATGGGTGGAATCCAGCTCAAAAATCATCTTGATTTTGTTCGATCTTAACTAAGTAATTGATTTTAATAGATTATTTAAGAACTGATTTGTTAACGAATAATTAACCCTGTGTTTTTGCTGTTCATTTGATTCTCGATCAAAAATAGGCCCTAAAAATAAGGGTTTTATTGCCTGTCTCGCTCCTGTAGTTTTCGTCATGAGTTGATTCGCCACCATAAGGAGAGAGCCATGGCTGATGAAAAAGTACTGACCGTTGCGTTGACAAAGATTGCTGCTGAATTGGCAGTGACACATGAAATGTCGAAGAAAGCCTCTGCGGCATTCCTCGGTGATTTTGTTGAGCACATTGTGAAGAACCTCAAGAAGGGCCACAAAGTTCGCGTGACTGGTCTTGGCATTTTCCAAGTAAAGAAGCGCCCTGCCCGTCTTGGCCGCAATCCACTGACTGGCGAGCAAATCAAGATTAAGGCTTCTAAGAAGCTGGCTTTCCGCGCTGCTAAAGAAGTGAAAGAAACAATCTAAGCTTTTTTACTTGAATTGAATTCGTGGCTCGGCCGAAATGTCGGGCCATTATTTTTGGGTGCAAACACTTTCGTTTTACTGGCCCAGAAGCTGAATGCCGGAACGACAGCGACCACCGGTATCATGGCAATCCAAAGTGGAAGATGCATCGTCGTCGTGACAACAAAGACAATTGCTTGATTAACGGCAAAGCAAAGAAAGTTTAGAATTACAAAGCGCGGGAGTGCGACCAGAACAGTGCTGGTTTTTGAAAACGTCCAAAAGTAATTTCCGCAAAATGTGAAAATCGATGCGGCGAGAAATGCGCAAAAATTGGCTTGCAGCGGCGTTAGACCAGCAACACTATTGAACATCAAAGCCGAGGCCACATGCAATGCTGTGGCCCCTGCTCCGATCGTAGCAAATTTTGCAACTTGTCGCAAAAGCCCGTTCATTATGCGCGCTGAGCAACTGCCAAGAGAGATACACCAACAGGCATGGACACACGGCCTACCCAATTGCTTTCAAATCCGAAGATGGATTTCAGAATGCCATTGATGGCCGGCGACGGCATTGCGTCATCGGCTGTTTCGGTAATGCCAAACACTTTACGAACAAGACGAAGGCCAGCAATAAGTGGGAACAGCAGAGTATTAAAATAGCTGATCCGTACGGGCTTTAACCCAGCTTTTAAGAGCGCCTCGTTTAAGCTGGCACTGGTGTAACGGCGGAAATGGTGATGGGTTTCGTCGTGCTTGCTCCAAAGCCAAGGCATAGCTGGAACTGTCATAACCAAACGGCCACCGGGGGCCAATTGTTTGCCGAGCTTAGCCAAGCTTTCGATATCTTTTTCAACATGCTCGATCACATCAAAAGCGACGACCACATCAAAACTACCATCTTGATAGGGAACATGATCAGGCAACATGCCGCTTTTTATGTCTATCGGCAATTTGCCTTTGGCTATCACGCGGGCTTCTTCATCAAGCTCGAATGCGTCAAGCTTTCCGAACGTCGACAACATTTCCAAATTGCCGCCTGTTCCACAGCCCGCTTCCATCAAGCGTAACTCAGTTTTTTTTGGGGCAAATTGCGTAATAACGTTTTTTAAGATCTTGCGGCGCGCTGAGAACCACCAATGTTGACCTTCGAGTTGATCGAGGCGGTTAAAGACTGTTCGTTCCATTTATTATTATCCCCTTGAAATTCGATCCCACGCGTTTCGCTAACCAAATAGAGCGGACGGTTGCGCACTTCTGAATAAATGCGACCCACATATTCACCCAAAATACCTGTCGCCATAATATTGAGCGAGCCTAAAAAAAGAACGGCACACATCATCGACGCATAGCCAGGCACATCAACGCCGTAGATCATGGTGTGAGCCACGAGCCATGTTGCATAGAAGCATGCGAACACGCCCATTGCGCCACCGAAATAAGTCCAGATCCGTAAAGGAACTGTTGACGAACCAGTGATGCCATCAATGGCAAAATTCCAGAGTTTCCAGTAACGCCACTTCGTGGTTCCAGCAGCGCGGGCTTCGCGGCGATATTCAATGCCGACTTGTTTAAAACCAACCCAAGCGAACATGCCTTTCATGAAGCGGGTCTTCTCTGGCATATGTTTGACGGCTTCAACGACGCGGCGATCCATAAGGCGGAAGTCGCCTGTGTTGTCAGGAATGCGCACTTCGGCGATCCAGTTGTACATGCGGTAAAATAAGCCAGCCGTTAAACGCTTTGTCGCATCATCCGTGTCGCGGAAACCACGACGCGCATAGACCACGTCATAGCCCTCACGCCACTTTGCAACCATTTGTCCGATGAGTTCTGGCGGATCTTGCAGGTCAGCATCAATTGGAATGACTGCTTTGCCACGGCAATAATCAAGACCAGCAGAGAGCGCTGTAT
The DNA here is from genome assembly GCA_043757105.1 of Aestuariivirga sp. Lineage (GTDB taxonomy): Bacteria > Pseudomonadota > Alphaproteobacteria > Rhizobiales > Aestuariivirgaceae > Aestuariivirga. Next base: position 3,748 of record JAYVPZ010000007.1, read on the forward strand.
CTTTGCCGAAATTGCGCGAGAGGCTGAGCACTTTAATGCGCGGATCGCGGGCATGATGTTGCATCAGGCTGAACATGGTGCGGTCTGAGCTACCATCATCAACGCAGACGATTTCATAATTGTCGGTGATTTTTTCAAGAACGGGCGTCAGGCGATTGAAGAACAGGTCTGTGCCCTCTTCTTCATTGTACATGGGAACAACAATCGACAACAAAGGCGCAGGCTGATCGCTGGCACGACGGCTAGGCGTTGGCATTGTTGAACTCCACTTTACGCATACTCAATTCGGTTAAATTTAGCGGGAGCCAGTTAAGATTTGGTGCAACTCGACGCTAAACACCAATGCAGTTTGGTTAATGGATGTTAACAATTCTGGTTGAATTAAACTCACCGCAAAGACGATTGCGGCGCGGGAGCAATAGCGTTAGGTTTTGATTAAGGATTTCAAACGGGGAAGATAATGAAAACGAGTGCGCGGGTTGTGGTGATTGGTGGCGGTGTTGTGGGCTGCTCGGTGCTTTATCACCTAACCAAAGCAGGCTGGAAAGATGTGGTTCTGGTTGAGCGCGATATTTTGACGTCCGGTTCAACTTGGCATGCGGCGGGCGGATTTCACACACTGAACGGCGATCCGAATGTGGCCAAGCTACAGGGCTATACAATTGCGCTCTATGATGAACTGGAGAAAATTTCTGGTCAATCCTGCGGACTTCATCGTTCTGGCGGTTTGTTTTTGGCCGACACAAAAGAGCGTATGGAATGGCTGAAAATGGCCCACGCACGGGCGCGCTATCTCAATCTTGAGACAGAACTGCTGTCGCTGAGCGATGCCAAAAAGCTCAACCCATTGTTTGACGAAAAGCAGTTTTATGGCGCGATGCTGGATGCGGCGGATGGCAATTTAGATCCTGAAGGAACCACGCATGCTTATGCAAAATCAGCGCGCATTGGTGGTGCTGAAATCTATCAAGGCACACGGGTGCAAGAGCTTAACCACCGCCGCGATGGGTCATGGGACGTCATCACTGACAAGGGCAATATTCACGCAGAGCATGTGGTGAATTGTGGTGGGCTTTGGGCGCGTGAAGTCGGGCGCATGGTGGGCATTGAGCTTCCGGTTTTGGCGATGGAGCACATGTATCTGGTGACTGATGAAGTGCCGGAAGTGGTGGCCTATAACAAGGAACACGGCAAAGAAATTTCACATATTATCGATTTCAAATCTGAAATTTATATGCGTCAAGAGCGCGGCGGATTAGTGCTTGGAACTTATGAGCAAGATTGCAGACCGTGGCAGCCAAAGCAAACGCCTTGGGAATTTGGGCGCGAGCTGTTGCAACCGGATTTAGACCGGATCGCACCAAATTTGGAGATGGGTTACAAGCATTTTCCGGCTTTGGCGCGGGCTGGGATCAAAAAAGTTATCAATGGGCCATTTACGTTTACACCAGATGGCAACCCGCTGGTGGGGCCCGTGCAGGGCGTTAAAAACTTCTGGTGCGCTTGCGGTGTGATGGCGGGCTTTAGCCAAGGTGGCGGCGTGGGACTGGCCCTATCGCAATGGATGGTGAACAATGATCCGGGCTTTGATGTGTGGGCCATGGACGTTTCGCGCTTTGGCGAGTGGGCAACGCGGAGTTATACAAATGAGAAAGTGCGCGAGAATTACTCTAAGCGCTTTTCAATTCGTTTTCCGAATGAGGAATTGCCAGCTGCACGGCCGCAACAGACTACGGCTTTGTATGATGTTTTGATCACACAAGGCGCTGTGATGGGCGATAGCTGGGGTATGGAAACGCCGCTGTGGTATGCGCCAAAGGGTGTGGAGCCGAAAGACATTGTATCATTCCATCGCTCCAATGATTTTGAGCATGTGAAGGCCGAAGTGTTAGGCACGCGTAACGGTGTGGGCGTGACCGAGATTGCGAATTTCGCGAAATATAGATTCACAGGCGTTGGTGCTGAAGCTTTTCTCTCGCATATCTTGACCAACAAAATGCCAAAGATCGGTCGCATGATTTTATCGCCTATGTTGAACCCGGCGGGTAAATTGATTGGCGATTTCACATTAGCGAAGGCTGCTGATGATATGTTTTACATGTGGGGTTCTTCACAGGCGCAGAAGTATCACATGCGATGGTTTGAACAGCACTTACCCACTGACGGCAGCGTGGTGATAGAACGTCTTGATATGAATCTCGTTGGACTTTCCATCGCTGGACCAAAATCGCGGGCCGTGTTGCAGGCTTTGACTGACGAAGATGTTTCGAATACTGGTTTCAAATTTATGGACCACCGGAAAATGGACGTGGCCAATGTTTCCGCACTTGTGAACCGCGTAACTTATACGGGCGACCTGGGCTATGAAATCTGGGTACGGCCAGAATATCAGCGCAGACTTTATGATGGCATTATGAAAGCTGGCAAGGCACACGGCATCGTGCATTTTGGCATGCGTGCTCTGCTGACGATGCGATTGGAAAAAAACTTTCCCACATGGTATCGCGAGTTGCGTCCAATATACGGTGGTTTTGAAGCGGATATGGGCCGATTTATTGATCTCACCAAAAATGATTTCATCGGGCGGGATGCTGCGGCAGAGGAAAAGAAAATCGGCGGCAAATTACGCCGCATTTCAATGGTGGTTGAAGCGGGTGACGCCGATGTGCTGGGCGACGAGCCCATCTGGCATAAGGGCAAAGTTGTAGGCTGGGTCACGTCCGGCGGCTTTGCGCACACGCTCAATAAATCAATGGCGCAGGGTTATGTGCCGAAAGAACTGGTGGATGAGACTGGTTTTGAAATTGAAATCATCGGCGATATGAAGAAGGCATCAGTTGTGCATGAGCCTTTGTTTGATCCGAAGGGTGAAAAGATGCGCAGTTAAGCGCTCCGCATTGTTTGAGTTTGAGTTAGAGCATCGGGCGATCAAATAGCTTCAAGGCCAAGTTTATACCCGTCATTCCCGCGCAGGCGGGAATCCATCAAAAAACGCATATTTCAACTTGAATGGATTCCCGCCTGCGCGGGAATGACGATCTTGATCGGGTTTTTGGGATTCACTTGAACGTCTGATGCTCTAAGCGCTTCGCCCATAAAATCCGATCTGGTCTTCCTTGTTAAATACCACGCCTGGCTTGTCGAAATAGCTGAACACGGCAATCAAGCGTTCACGGGTGCCTTTTATGGTTGAAACTTTATGGGCGGTGTTTTTGCCGCGGAACACATTCAGGGTTCCTGCGCTTAGCTTTAATGTTTTAATTTGATCGTCTTGGCCACGAAGGAGTTTTGCGACGCCATCATAATTCGGATCAGCCTCGGTACGAAGATCGGAACGGTAAACAAAATCACCGCCCTTCTCAGGCGCTTGCAGCAACAATGTGGTGGTGAATTCGCTGCGGTCGAAATGCCAATTCAGGGTTTCGCCGTCGCGGTAGGCCATCACATTGACGCGGGCCAAAGCATCGCGCATGGGGAACAGTGCAGATTTTTCCATGGTGGCGGCGAGGAACATGATGAAAGGCGACCACTCATAAATCCACATCACTATGCTTTGTGAAATTTGGTCGGCGCAGACCGTGTGATTGACAGTATCCACTTTTACTAAAGCAGGATGGTCAGCGGCGAGCTCTGGAATTTCTTTGCGGAAATAAATGTTGTGGCTGCGCTTATGCACGAACGATAGCGTGTCCATCACGGGTTGAATTTCTGTAACGGTCTTCTTCAGGGCTTCTGGCTTCATCAAGCCTTCAAGATTAAACATGCCGTCTTTTTTGAGGTCAAATTTGCACCTAGCGACCAACGCGTTCCATTCTGGTGTGCCGGGCTTATCTAGGGGAAAGCGCTCAAGATCCAGAATATCTTGCATCATTTAAACTCCAAAGCGGCGTCCGTTATGTAGTCCCATATTGATAGTACAAATGTTCGCATCACATAGAGATGAAAGATTTCATCAGCAAGGCAGTGGATGAGAACTGGTACATGATGGATGCCTGTTTGTGCGAAAGTGCCGAGTTTGAATTCACTTTTATGAAAATCAATTGCGGCGCATTTTGCCAGCACAGCACGCGCTGGGCCGCCTGAAATTTCGATGCGGTTGCGGCTCGATGAGAGTGGCGTTACAAAACAATTGGGAGCAGGCACGGCATCATTCAGCGACCAGATTTGAGTGGGACTAATGCGGAATAGATTATCTTGGACGATGCCGACTTTAGAAGGCAATTTTCCCAAAGCTTTTTTCAAATCTTTCTCAGCACCCGCATATTGCGTGAGCGTGAAATCCGGCGCTTCGGTGATTATCAGCTTAGTGCTGATATAAGGTTTGGCGCTCGCTAAGCCGGAGGAACGTTTAAGCATGGAGGCGTTCTCCCTGCTTGTCGATGAAATGCGGTGAGACGATACGGGCTTTCACGTTTTCGTTCTTCAGCGGGAAAGCGCAGATAATGTCTTCGCCTTCGTGTTTAAGGCCGCCATTATAAAGAGCGAGTGCGATGTATTTGTTCAACTCTGTTGACCATGTGACGGACGTTATATAACCCCGACCATGGCCCTCAATTTCGTCAGAGGCCGCAAAAAGAATAGCGCCGCCACGCAGTTTTGCTCCCTCTTCCATACATTCAATACCAACGAGGCTCCAGCGGTCTGGCGCTTGGCAATCTTCTCGGAAGCGCAATTCTTTGCCGATATAGGCTTTATCTTTACCCGCCATTTTACCGAGACCCAAATCATCGAGTGTGTTGCGATGATCAAGGTCAGCACCCGCCACATGGCCTTTTTCAATGCGCAGAGATGCCAGCGCTTCGAGGCCATAAGGCTTGATGCCGAGTGGTTCAGCGGCTTTTAAAATATGTTCCCACAGCGCTGTGGTATAGTCGGCGGAGCAATGAACTTCGTAAGCCAACTCGCCAGAAAACGAGAGGCGTAAAATGCGAACGCTAATGCCTTCGAATACGATGTCTTTTACGCCCATGTAAGGCAATGCCTCATTACTGAGTTCTGCTTCTGGAAATGCGAGTTGCATAGCACGACGAGAATGAGGGCCAGAAACCGCCATGCCGCCCCATTCATCAGTCAGCGATGTGACATGCACATTCAAATCAGCCCAATGCATTTGCAGCAGGAACTCAAGCCAACTCATCACCTCGCCCGATTGGGCGGTTGTAGTGGTCATGTAAAACTGCGTATCGCTGATGCGCGATGTGGTGCCGTCATCTAGCACCACGCCATCATCGTTCAACATCACGCCATAACGGGCGCGACCGATGGGAAGTTTAGCAAAGCCATTGACGTAAACACGATTCAGGAATTCAGCAGCATCGGGGCCCTGAACATCAATTTTACCGAGTGTTGAAACATCAGAAATGCCAACGTTCTGACGCACCAATTCCATTTCTTTGATATATGCCGTTTCGGGTGAATCTCCTGCCCAATCATAATACCAAGCGCGCATCCATAATCCAGCTTCGATAAATGTCGCGCCATTATTTATGTGCCAATCATGTAGGGGTGATAACCGTTTCGGTCGGAAATGCGATGACACCGTGCGGGCGGCAATTGCACCTATGATCATCGGCGAATATGGTGGGCGGAAGGTTGTTGTGCCCGCTTCGCTCATCGGCAGCCCGCGCAAATCAGCCATCATGGCGAGTGCATTGATGTTTGAGGTTTTGCCTTGATCCGTGCCCATGCCAAGCGTGGTATAGCGTTTAAGATGCTCAACGCTGATATAGCCTTCTTGGTGCGCCGCTTTAATATCCTTCACCGTCACATCATTTTGAAAATCGACAAAGGCGAATTTCTCGTTTGATTTCTCCGCGGCGTTCCAAATCGGTAGGATCGAATATTTGCGGTCTTCACGGACCGCAGGAAGATCAAGTTCTTTGAATTTTTTAAAGTCAGTCAATGCGGATCTTGCTGATGCGTCACCTTCACGGATCGCCGCGAGTAAACCAAATGTGCCGTTAATGGCCCCTGCGCCGAAATGGGATTTGGCAAACCCGCCGGGCACGAAGGCTGCAATCTTCTCGTCATATTTTGGTTTGATGCCGCCATGTGAAGTTAAATGTACCGCTGGGCTCCATCCGCCAGACATGCCGAGTACATCGCATTCGATTGTTACTGCATGACGGCCCGACAGGCGGACGGCGCGCATTTGCTTTTCACCCATCACATCGGCAATGCCACAGCTTGGAAAAATGGCAATGCCGAGCTGGGCAGCTTTGGCAAGCAGATCTCCCGATAGAGTGCTGCGATGTTCCGCAACTGTCACGGCCACATCATTTTCAGCGAGGTCGAAGGCTGTTGCATAAACGCTGTCGTTGTTGGTCACGATTACTGCGCGTTTTTTTGGGGCCACGCTGAAACGATTGAGATAGGTGCGCAAAGCGGAAGCCAACATCACGCCGGGGCGGTCATTATTGGCAAACACCAATGGGCGCTCAATTGCACCAGTGGCCATGATGATGTTCGCTGCACGTAGCTGCTCGGTTATTATTAAAGCAGGGTGGTTTTCGAGTGTGTGGGTCAACACCACCAGATTGTTATCATAAATGCCTTGAGCAGTGGTGCGTTTCAACAAACGCACTTCTGGCATTTTTTCGAGTTCAGCAAGTTGCGCTTTACGCCAGCGTTCAAGCTCTTCATTGCCGGAAGATAATATGCTGCCGCCAAATTCAAAATCTTGTTCTGCGAGAACAACGCGAGCACCAGAGCGGGCGGCGGTTACTGCGGCAGCAAGCCCAGCAGGGCCGGAGCCGATGACCAGCACATCACAAAACATATAGCGCATTTCGTATCGCGCAGTATCAACATCAGGCACAGCAGTGCCAAGGCCAGCGGCCTTGCGGATAATGGGTTCATACATCATCCAAGATTTTTTGAGCGGGCCCATGAAAGTTTTATAATAGAAGCCAGCACCAAAGAAGGGCGATAGCAACTGGTTCACGGCCATGAGATCAAAATTCAGCGACGGCCAAGCGTTTTGGCTTTTGGCAATAATGCCCGATTTCAATTCGGCTGTAGTGCTGATCGTATTCGGCTCGGTTCGGCCCTTTGTGCCAGTTGTAAAAAGCGCATTTGGCTCTTCAATGCCAGCGCCGATAACACCGCGGGGGCGGTGATATTTAAAACTCCGACCTAGCAACGTTTTGCCGCTCGCCAGCAAAGCAGATGCAAGCGTGTCGCCTGCAAAGCCGCGGACGGTTTTTCCATCAAACTGGAATGAGATTGGTTTAGCGCTGTCGATGTGTGATGGCTTGTCGATGCGTTTGAAGGCAGTCATTGGTCACCTTCCAGACTTACGTTCGTGGCTGTGTCACGAATTAGCTTGAACCACTGGCGGCAGCCATAAACATGTTGCCAATACTCTTGGTGCGGGCCTTTGGGGTTGTCGAATACAAATTTATAATCGTGCCATTGTTTCAAATCTCCAGTACCATGAGCGGGGCGCATTTTCGATGCATCGCCGCCATAGCGAAATTCGGCCACATCTCTTTCACCGCAATGGGGGCAAGGAATTCTCATTGTTTATAAGCCCAGTTGCCGATGCCATATTCATCAAGCTCTTTGCCCTTTTCGAAACGATCAAGCGAAAAGCATTTGTTGAGTTCGTGTTCTTGGTCGTGTGCAATGGTGTGGGCAAAGGTTGTGCCGGATGCCGGTGTGGCTTTGAAACCTTGATAGCACCAACCGCCATTCAGATAGAGGCCGTCAATCGGAGTTTTACAAATGAAGGGCGAACCGTCTGGTGTCATATCTTGAATGCCGCCCCAATGACGAAGTAAGCGCATGCGCGACATGAAAGGGAGCAACGTTGTGGCGCATTCCATCACGCTTTGAATGCGGTGGAATTGGCCGCGCTGCGTATAGGTGTTGAAGCCATCAATATGGCCGCCAAAAACCATTCCGCCTTTGTCGGACTGCGAAAGATAAAACAATTCAGCACCCCAAGACACCACATGATGCACGATGGGTTTTACGGGTTCAGTTACGAAAGCTTGCAGGATGTGGCTTTCGACAGGCAATTTCAAACCTGCCATGGCGGCCACATGCGATGTGTGGCCCGCGACAGCAATGCCAATTTTATTCGACAAAATTTTGCCGCGCGAAGTTTCGACGCCAACAACTTTATCGCCATCTTTAATGATCGCACTCACTTCACAGTTCTCAATAATATGAACACCCAGTTGCGAAGCGGCCCGCGCGTAACCCCAAGCCACCGCATCATGACGAACGGTTCCGGCGCGGGGTTGATGAATCGCGCCATAAATGGGGAAGCGTGCTTCCTTCGAATAATCAAGATATGGAAGTTCTTTCATCACATCATTGCGGTCGAGCAATTCGGCATCAATGCCATTGAGGCGCATGGTGTTGCCGCGCCTTGCAAAGGCATCCACCTGCCCCGGCGACACTGCTAATATCATTTGCCCGCGATGTGAAACCATGCAGTTGAAATTGAGTTCGTGGGAGAGGCCCTCCCAGAGCTGCATGGATTTTTCGAAGAAGGCGGTGTTGCCGCCGATCATGTAATTCGAACGGATCAGTGTGGTGTTGCGGCCCACATTGCCAGAACCAATGTATGATTTTTCGAGGACGGCGATATTCTTTACGCCATGGTTCTTGGCCAGATAATAAGCAGTGGCTAGACCATGCCCACCGCCGCCAATGATGATTACATCATAAGATGATTTCGGCTCAGGCTTGGCCCAAGCTTCCGGCCATGGCTCGGATGGACGAAGCGCATGCTTTGCC
>JAYVPZ010000008.1:0-3170 GCA_043757105.1 Aestuariivirga sp.
TTCCGGCTCTCGCCGGAATGACGCGTTTAGGATTGAAAATCAAGTATTAACACTCAAGGTCTCTTGTAATGGCAGGACAACGATATTACGTGACTGCCCATGATCAAAGCCTTTTTCAACGCTGTGAATGATCTGACGTCGCCGGAATTCCGCAGTGTCCTGTGGAAATCGATTGCGTTGGCCATTGCCTTGTTTGTCGCAATCCTAGTTGGCATCGAAACGCTTTTATCTTTCGTCACCTTAGTACCATGGCCATGGCTACAAACCACCATTGCTTTGGGAACGGGCCTCGGTCTGCTGGCTGCGTTTTTCTTTTTAGTTGGCCCTGTGATCGCCATGTTCGCTGGATTGTTTTTGGATAAAATTGCAGCAAAGGTTGAAGCTCGGCACTATCCTAACGACGCAGAAGGCAAAAGCTTGCCAGCCGTTCCAGCATTTTTCTTCGGCCTAAAATTTGCCAGTGTTGCCTTGTTGATAAACATAATCGTACTTCCACTGGTGTTCTTTTTCGGCTTCGGCGCGATCTTACTTTTAATTGTGAACTCTTACTTGATCAGCCGTGAATATTTCGAAATGGCCGCCACGCGCTTCATGCCACCCAAATCCGCCAGCGTCTTGCGTCAAAAAAATGGACGCATGCTTTTTATCGCAGGTCTAATTCCTGCGGCCATGTCTCTGATTCCGATTTTAAACTTCACCGTGCCGCTTTTCGCAACGTCTTACTTTGTGCACATCTTCAAGAAGGTTTCGGCGTCTTCGGTTTGAACTGACATAAATCATTGATCAAACATTTCCAACAAGCAGGCTTCCGCGCAATACACACATAGCGCCCATGTAAAATCATCCAATGATGTGCGTTCTTTGCATAAGCAGCCGGAACCGCCTTCAACAATTTGGTTTCAACTTCAAGCGGTGTTTTACCTTGGGCAAAACCGATACGATTGCCCAAACGAAACAAATGGGTATCAACAGCAATTGTCGCTTCCCCAAACACATGGTTTAAAACCACATTGGCAGTTTTGCGTCCCACACCGGGCAGGGCCTCCAAGGCTTCACGATTATTTGGAACTTTCGAGTTATGCTCAGCAATTAGGATTTTCGCCAGCGCCATCACATTTACAGCCTTGGTACGATAAAGCCCGATCGACTTAACCGCGTCTCGCAATTTCTCGTCGCCGAGGGCCACAATTTTTTCGGGCGAATCAGCAATCTTAAACAACGGAATAGTAGCACGATTCACACCCGCATCCGTGGCTTGCGCCGACAAAACCACGGCCACTAAAAAAGTAAAATCATTTACGGAATGAAGTTCACCCTGCGGCTCAGCAACCGCATTTTGGAAACGTTTGAAAATCTCTTCAATCTCAGGAGCTTTAAGACGGCGCGGCATTTTGTTTGATCAATCCAGAAAACGGGTGGCTTCTGCGGATGCCTTATCCTAGTTTCCGCTTATGGAACATTCAAATCTCGAAGATTATGAAAAAGTACGCAGCGTCTTAGCAAATCTCTATGACAATTGGCGCGACCAACCTTCATTGGAAGAATTAGCCGAACCCGTTGGCATGAGTGCTGAACAGTTACAACGCGTTTTCACCAGATGGGCAGGACTGACACCAAAAGCATTTTTACAAGCTTTAACCCTCGATCATGCTCGCGCCATGTTGAAAGACTCAGCAAGCATTTTGGAAACATCACTTGAAGTCGGTCTGTCTGGCCCGGGTCGCCTGCATGATTTGTTTGTTGTCCATGAAGGCATGTCACCAGGGGCGTATAAATCCAAAGGCCAAGGGCTTACAATTTCATACGGCTTTCATCCGTCCCCGTTTGGCCTTGCTTTGGTGATGGTGACCGACTACGGCCTCTGCGGATTGGCCTTCGCTGATCAGGGCGGTGAAATGGCTGCACTCGCTGATCTGCAACGCCGCTGGTATAATGCTCAGTATACAGAAGACTCCGCAAAAACCGCTCCCTATGCAGCGCGCATATTCGCACTTGATAGATGGAAAGATGGCCAACCCCTGCGCATCACCTTTATTGGCAGTGATTTTGAAATTCGCGTTTGGGAGTCATTACTCAAAATCCCCATGGGCCGCGCCGTTACTTATGGCGATATTGCCACATCAATTGAAAAGCCTAAAGCCGCAAGAGCAGTCGGTGCAGCCGTGGGCCGCAATCCCATTTCCTTCGTCGTGCCCTGCCACCGTGTGATTGGAAAGTCAGGTGACATAACAGGCTATCATTGGGGCCTCACTCGGAAACGCGCAATTCTCGGGTGGGAAGCGGGTAAGGTCTAACCCTCCAAACCTTCTTCAATCATCGCATTCACATAGCGCTCAATCGCCAAAGCTTCTGTCGAAAGACCCTGACGATAATACAGCAATAAACTCAGTGTAAGTGTCGACACGATGGATATCATTGGCCCGGCAAACAAAAACAGCGCTGCCACCGCAAAATAAAAACCACGCGTGCCATTATTCATGCTCTTAAGAGACTCAGTCAACACAGTTGCCACTTGGGCAATCATCACTTGCGCTTGCGCCGTGGCGGCGGGCGCTTCATCGAGTGCTCCGATCATCGCTAAGGTATAGGCCAGTTTTCGGAGCGCATATGTGAGCGAAAAAAAACTTATCGCCATAATTGCAGTTATAGCTGCAAAATTGATTGTGAAAATTGCCAAACTGATCGGTGGAAAAAAAGCCATCTGTGTGAGTGATGCATGCACATGATTGATGCTGGCCAGAGTGCCCACCAGACCCGCCAAAACGATAAGAGAACCTGAGCCAAAAAATGACATAGCACCAGAAACTTGACCAAGAAGAATGGCATCAAAAACCCGGCTCTCACGTTTAGAATGCATCAACATACGCATCCATTTCAAGCGCACCACATGCAACTGTGCATTCAATGTGCCGCGGCCCAGTAAGCGCAAAATTGGTCCATAAAGCCACCACATCAAAAAAATCAAAGCCACAGAGAAGAGATGCAAAAAATCAAAATCATAAGGAAGGATCATGCGTGAATTTCCTTTATCGTGGCGGCATTGATGCTGGGGGTTCTTTCCAACGCATAATTCAAATTGAAAGCCGAAGATGCCATGAACACCGGCGAACCATCAAGATCATGAGCAATGGATGATCGGTTAGAATCTGAAAATGTTTCCATGGTTTTTG
>JAYVPZ010000009.1:0-3154 GCA_043757105.1 Aestuariivirga sp.
GTTTTGATGTTTCATGGAAACATCAAAAGCGCCCTAAGTTATTATTTTCGATCAATTTATCTGACTTTTGACGATTCCGTCAAAAGTCAGATTGATCTAGCAACGAGTTCTGTTAACTCGCCAATTTCGTTGGCTGACAAGTTATCATTTATAAAGTCTCCTCCTATACCTAAGACAGAGTCTCTATCTTTGGTAGACATGGTGCCGATTTGTTCAAGGTAAAGTGTCGTTGCTATGGTCTCGATGGTGGCAGCAGTGTTCCACAGTGGATCAAGGTAAGAAGATGCCCCTGATTTTAAGGCCTCGTGTCGCTTTGATTTTGCGAACTGAGCTAAGCTACTCAAGTGGCTGCTAATTTCACTGGGTGTCAAATTGTAGTATGTTTCTAAAGTCGCGAAGTAGTCACGGGCCATTTTGTTGCGGGTATTGGTGTCCAATTTTCTTGCGGAGGCGATACATTTTTCGATCTCGGCCAGATTGAAATTTACTACCTTTTTGTTCCAGAGCAACTTTCTCGCAATCCATCCTAACATGTATCCATCCTAATTCATTTGCGCAGACCGCGCCCAAGGAAATTGAGCGTTAATTTCAGCGGTTCGTTCTGCGTGCAATGATTGGCTTTCGCGTAGTTTTAATGATGATTGTTCACTTCCCCAAATAGCTAATCAACGCGCCAATATCGCCGTTGTTCTCGCGCATTACGCCGATGAATTTGTTTTTCATGGTTTGCGCAAGCCAGATGGAAGATACGCTAACATCTTGTACACGGTAGCTTCCACCTGATTTCCGCAGTCGGAATGTTAGGTTTTGGCCCGTTGAAAGTTTTGTGCCAACAATTAGGCCACCAGCTGATTCATTGCAGCTGGTTATCGTCATGCTGTTGCCAGAAAAATGACTGCCATATTCCGCCATGAAACCACCCATGAAAGTCTGCGCGCGCGACACAAATTCTGCCTCACGGGATTTGGGCAAGTTTTGGCGGTAATTGCCAAGGGCGAAAAGTGCCAAGCTGCGAAGGTCAGCATAGCGCGATGCAGCTGAACTGAATGCGCCCGGGGTGCCTCGGCGAGCAGCACCCATGAAAGCAGCGCCAGCAGATTGAACATAAGCCTCAGCGGGGCAGGGGCCTGCTTGCGCGGCGTTAGCAAAGGCGACGACAAGAAAAATTGTGCAGATCAGTTGTTTAAACATTTGCAGGATTACTCTTGATTATTTTGTTTCCAGCCTTTTATGCGGCCTAGTTTGAGATGGAGATCTTTCGGGTTACCTTGAATGTCACTTGGCCTTGCCAGATCATATGTGCGTTTGCGCAGCTCGCCGATCATTTCATTGCGGTCGGTCAGGTGTTCAATTTCGCTGAAAGGGATGGGCTTACCCACGCGCACTGGTAAATCGGTGCCGATGCGCCTTGCGGTTTCACGGAACACCAGCGAGAGACGAAGCGTGAGGCTCATGTGACTAGCAAGTTGGAAGAGCCTGCTGTTTTGCCCTGTGAAGAACACTGGCACGACGGTGGCTTTAGACATTCGAATCAATTTAGCGGTGAACGGTGCCCAGGCGAGGTCGACAGCTTGGCCCTTGTGGGGTTTTTCAGAGGTTGAAACACCGCCGCCGGGGAATATGCCGACAGCATGGCCCTCCTTCAACCAAGCCTGTGCTTGGAGTCTTGAGTTGACATTGGTCTCGCGGGCTTCGCGCGTCGGGGCGAAGGAAACGGGGAGTAGATTGGCCGAAGCTTCAGGCGCTTGGCAAAGAACTTCACCAGCTAAAACTTTTGTGTCGGGCCGGACTTGCAGTGCGAGCCATGCGAGGGTGATGCCATCAAGAACGCCATAAGGATGGTTTGAGATGAAAACGACTGGCCCAGTTTGCGGCACTTGCGCCAATGTATCGACTTCATACTTAACGTTGATTTGTAACAGACGCATGGCGGAATCAAAAAAGCCAATACCGCGATCCAAATTTTGTTGATGCGTAATATAGAGCTTCTTCAGCTTGCGTTGGCCGCCAATCTTTTCGATGGCTTGAATCACCGCGCGTTGCAATAAAGGTTGATCTGCCGTGGAATAAGAAAAGCGGACGGGCTTTGATGGGGCCTGCACCATGGCAGTATTGATCCTTGGTTCTAACATCACGAAGTGATTTGAACTAAGTATAGACTTAATTATGGCCGACCCAAAGGAGAAGTTCATGTTTACCCTCTATGCGCGTTCAGGTTCAGGATCAGCAGCTGTTGAAGCTGTGTTGGCCGAATGTGGCGCTACCTATCAATTGGTTGAAGTTCCTCGTTCAGGGCAAGGCTTTGAAGATTATTTGACCATCAACCCGCGTGGCGAAGTGCCAAGCTTGCGGTTGCCCGATGACAGTCTGATGACCGAGAGTGCTGCGATCGTAATTTATTTGGCGGATATTTATCCAGAAGCTGGATTGGCACCCGCTCTTAACTCGTCCTTGCGTGCAACCTATTTGCGCTGGATGCTTTATTTTGCGTCAGCAGTTTATATGGCCGATTTGCGGTTTTTTTATCCAGCTCGACATTCAACTGATGCAAGTGCGGAAGCGGGCATTAAAGCCAAAGCTGAGATTGATCTAAATCGTGATTTTGATATATTTGCCAGAGCTTTAGGGCAGGGTCCTTATATTTTAGGAGAGGTATTTTCTGCGGCTGATATTTATGCGGCGATGTTGATCAGCTGGGCACCAGACATCAAGGCATTGTTTGAGCGATTCCCCAATGTTGAAAAACATTATGCTCTGGTCGCCGCAAGACCCAAAATTACACCGATTTGGGAGACGAATAGCATGTTGTTTTCATGAGTGAGACAACGCGGGGGTATGTTTGGGGATTTATAGGGGTCGCAATTTTTTCGCTAACGCTGCCATTTTCACATATTGCGGTGAAGGAATTTGACCCGTTGTTTATCAGTATTGGGCGCACTGTCTTGGCGGCTTTCGTTGCCGCGCCGATATTGTTTTTTTCGCGCCAATCTTGGCCTGATATTGCGGATTTGAAACAATTATTTTTTATCGTGCTTGGAGTTATTTTTGGGTTTCCGATTTTATCGACGATTGCCATGAAGACGGCTCCGGCTTCTCATGGCAGCGTGGTGTTAGCACTGCTCCCACTTGGCACGGCTTTTATGAGTACAATCTT
>JAYVPZ010000010.1:0-3147 GCA_043757105.1 Aestuariivirga sp.
GCGCTTTGTCTGGAATCCCGCTTTGCTACTCAACGTGTGGAACCACAGCGGGATTCCGTGTCGCGGGCAAACCTTTCGCGGAAGGGCCGCGAAAGGCGAAGGCCCTTGCACGGAATGACGGGCTTTAGGAGTTTCGCTCAATAGCGATCATTGCGGTCGCGTTAATCATTTGGATTTGCACCGGCGGCCATTCACTTCAACCCCTCAAGGTCTTCCCGCATCATCTCCAATTCCAACCATTGCTCTTCACCCAGCACCAATTCATCATGCGCTGCCTGGTGCCGCATTGACGTCTTCTCAAACAGTTTTGGATCGCGCGTGAATAGTGTCACATCGGCCATCACATCTTCAAGCTTGTGCAATTCCGCCTTCAGCGCCTCGATCTTCGCAGGCAATGTATCCAGCGCATATTTTTCCTTGAATGACAGTTTGCGTTTGGCTTGCGGCTTCACTTCCTCCACAACAGCGGGTTCGCGAATTTCCTTCTCTTGCTCTTTCAATTTCCGCGCTGCCACACCAGCGCCACGCTGCGCCAACATATCGGTGTATCCACCCGCATATTCGGTCCAATGGCCCTCACCTTCATACATCAAGATCGATGTCGCCACACGGTCAAGAAAATCGCGGTCATGGCTCACCAGCAAAATTGTGCCTTTATAATCGGCGAGCATTTCCTGCAGCAGGTCAAGCGTTTCCAAATCCAAGTCATTTGTCGGCTCATCAAGCACCAGAAAATTTGAAGCCTTGGCCAGCTCTCGCGCCAAGATCAGCCTTGCGCGTTCACCGCCCGATAGAACTGAAACAGGGGTTCGCGCCTGTTCCGGCTTAAACAAAAAATCGCGCATGTATGAAACCACATGTTTGGTCTCGCCATTGATGGTCACGGATTGTCCGCGCCCCGCAGTGATCACATCTTGCACCAGCGTTGTGGGGGCCAGGCTAGCGCGGCTTTGATCCAGCGCCACAACTTGCAAATTGGTGCCCAGTTTAATGGTGCCAGAATCAGGCTCAATCAAACCTGTGATCAATTTGATCAGTGTGGTCTTGCCACCGCCATTCGGCCCCACAATGCCGAGCCTATCACCACGCAACAAAAGCAAATCAAGCCCTGCCACAATCGTGCGGTCGCCATATGATTTTGAAATCTTCTTGGCCTCAGCCACCAGCTTGCCAGAAATTTCAGCGGTCGATGCCGAGAGCTTTACATTACCCTGTGACCCCACATATTCGCGCCGCTCGCTCCGCAATGTACCAAGCAATCCCACGCGCCGCACATTGCGTTTTCTTCTCGCCGTCACGCCATAGCGCATCCAATGTTCTTCTGCGGCAATCTTCTGGTTCAGCTTCTGTTGGTTGATTTCTTCTTCTTCCAAAACCTGATCGCGCCATTCTTCAAAAAATTCAAAGCCGCGGTTCATGCGTTTGGCCATGCCTCGGTCAAGCCAGATTGTGCGGTTTGTGAGCGCTTCCAAAAACCGTCGGTCATGGCTGATCAAAATGAACGCCGAACGCAAAGACTTTAACTCTGCTTCCAGCCACTCAATCGCTGGCAAATCCAGATGGTTGGTCGGCTCGTCGAGCAACAAAATATCAGGCTCAGGTGCGAGCGTCCGCGCAATCGCCGCCCGCCTCGCCTCGCCACCTGAAAGCTGTGCTGGATTTTCTTCGCCGCTTAAGCCCAATTCATTTAAATAATGGCGGCAGCGATAAGGATTGTCCGTCGGCCCTAATCCCGCCTCCACATAATCGAGCACCGTTTCAAAGCCGCCAAAATCTGGCTCCTGAGGAAGATAGCGCACAGTTGTGCTGGGTTGAAAAAACCGTGTGCCATCGTCAGTCTCGATCAGCCCCGCTGCAATTTTCAACAGCGTCGATTTGCCATACCCGTAGCGCCCCACAAGGCACATGCGGTCATCAGAATGCAGCATCAATTCCGCGCCCTCAAGCACAGGCTTGCCGCCGAAAGTGAGTTTGGTATTTTGTAAATTCAGTAAAAGATTTGCCATGTTGGCCGCGTCGTACCCGATGCAAGCAGCGTTGCCTAGGGGCTTGCACGTCGCGCATTGCACCGCCAATATAGCCAGAAAATAAATGAGGAAATCAAACATGTTTTATGGTCAACCTGAAGGCACTGGTTATGAGGTTCTTGATCCGCGCTTTGAGCCCTGTCTCATCGGCCATGCGCGTGTTGAAAGACTGTGGACGGGCTGCCGCTGGGCCGAAGGGCCAGCATGGTTCGCCGCTGGGCGCTATTTGGTTTGGTCAGACATTCCGAATAACCGCATGATGCGTTTTGACGAAGCCAACGAAAATGTTGGTGAGTTTCGCAAAGTCTCGAATAATTCAAACGGCAACACGGTTGACCGCCAAGGCCGCCTTGTCACCTGCGAACATGGGAGCCGCCGCGTAACGCGCACTGAGCATGATGGCTCCATCACCGTTCTGGCCGATCAATATAATGGCAAGCGCCTCAATTCTCCCAATGATGTGGTGGTAAAATCCGATGGTTCGATCTGGTTCACCGATCCTCCCTACGGAATTTTATTTGACTATGAAGGCCATCTTTCAACCATGGAGCAAGATGGTGCGCATGTGTACCGCATCGACGGCACAACAGGTGCCCTCACCCGCGTGGCCACCGATTTCGAAAAACCAAACGGCCTCGCCTTTTCGCCCGACGAAAAATATCTCTACATTGCCGACACAGGTGTGACCCACAAAGTGAACGGTCCCAAACATATCCGCCGTTTTGAAGTCAGCGCTGATGGAACGGCTCTGGCCAAAAACAAAATCTTCGCCGATTGTAACGCTGGCCTCTTCGACGGCTTCCGCATCGACAGCGACGGCCGCATTTGGACGAGCGCCGGCGACGGCGTTCATTGCTTCGACCCCGATGGAACCTTAATCGGCAAAATAAAAATCCCCGAATTAGTCTCCAACGTCTGCTTCGGCGGCCCGAAATTGAATAGGTTGTTCATCTGCGGAACGACGAGTTTATATTCGTGCTATCTGGCGATTAACGGGAACAAGACCTACTAACCTTCTACCCCGCAATCCCCACGTCACACCGCCATCCCCACTTCACACCGTCATCCCGTGCAAGGGCCTTCGCCTCTCGCGGTCCTTCTGCGTAATCCCAACTCTAAC
>JAYVPZ010000011.1:0-12276 GCA_043757105.1 Aestuariivirga sp.
ATCAGCCCAGCAATGGCACGCAGCATTGTTGATTTGCCAGAACCAGACTCGCC
This sequence comes from Aestuariivirga sp., assembly GCA_043757105.1. Classification (GTDB taxonomy): domain Bacteria; phylum Pseudomonadota; class Alphaproteobacteria; order Rhizobiales; family Aestuariivirgaceae; genus Aestuariivirga. The sequence goes on from JAYVPZ010000011.1 coordinate 54, forward strand.
TACGACACCAAATGTTTCACCTTCTTCAACTTTAAACGAAGCATCCTGCACCGCTCGGACGGGCTTGTTGGAATTTCCAAAGGTCACCGAAAGCCCACGCGCTTCAATCATTTCAGCCACTCCGGATCGCGGGTGACAACGCTGAGTTCGCTGACGGGATGATTAAGCAAAGGTGCGGCTCTGGTAAGTGCTTGGGTATAAGGATGTTTAGCTTTGTGCAAATCGCTCGCCTTGCATTCCTCCACAATCTTGCCACCATACATCACCAAAACACGGTCGCAGAAACTTGAGACAATCGTCAAATTATGGCTGATAAATATTAGCCCCATGCCACGATCCGTCACCAGATCATCAAGAATGCGCAACACTTCATTTTGCACTGTCACGTCGAGTGCTGATGTTGGCTCATCAGCAATTAACAAATCAGGTTCGGTGATCAGCATCATCGCAATCATGACCCGCTGTCCCATACCTCCAGAAAGTTGATGCGGATAGAGATGATAGACATTTTCGGGGTCACGAATTTTTACGGCTTCAAGCATCTTTAGTGTTCGTTGCTGCGCGTCAGCTTTCGATGTTTTGTGATGGAGTAGATAGGTCTCATTAATTTGATTGCCGACTTTGATTACAGGGTTGAGCGAATACTTCGGGTCTTGCATCACCATTGAAATATTTTGCCCACGCAAAGCCTGCCATTGTGGTTCATTCAGGCCGATTAAACTCTGGCCTTTAAATTCCATGCGCTTGGCATTCACGATACCCGGTGAAGGGATAAGACCTAGGAGCGCCCTGCCCGTGGTTGATTTTCCAGAACCGGATTCGCCTACGATGCCTAATCTCTCCCGACCCAAAGAAAAAGAAACATTGCGCACAGCTTGTGTTGTGCCGCCTCTGTTCGGGAAGGTGACGTTTAAATCTTCAACAACGAGAAGTGGCTCATCGCTCATGAACTTTTCGGATCGAACACATCGCGCAGTCCGTCCCCCAATAAATTAAAACCAAGACTAACAATAAAAATCGCAAGTCCAGGAATTGTCGCGACCCACCATTGGTCTAAAATAACATCGCGACCTGATGATACCATGGCACCCCACTCGGCGGCAGGTGGCTGTGCGCCCAATCCTAAAAACCCAAGACCCGCAGCGGTAAGAATAATTCCCGCCATATCAAGCGTCAGCCTGATGATCAGTGACGAAATGCAAAGCGGCACAATATGACGAAACAAGATGCGCCATGTTGATGCGCCCTGCAGAACAACAGCGGAAATAAAATCACTATTCTTCACAGCAATGGTTTCAGCCCGCGCCATACGCGCATAAGGCGGCCAAGCGGTGAGCGAAATGGCAATCACAGCGTTTTCAATGCCGGGGCCTAACGCTGCGGCGAATGCTAATGCCAGCACCAATCTCGGAAAAGCCAAGAAAATATCCGTGATGCGCATCAATATTTTGTCAGCCCAACCGCCGGAGTAACCAGCAAGCGTTCCCACTGCGAGACCGATGGGGGCCACCACAATAGAAACCAACATCACAATGGTGAGTGTGACGCGCGCGCCATATACGACGCGGGCAAAAATATCGCGGCCCAACTCATCAGTGCCAAACCAATGAGCAGCGCTGGGAAATGCCAAGCGCTCTGAAAGTGTTTGACTATATGGTGAAACACCACCGGAAATGACGTTTGCGAAAAGCGCAATTAAAATCAGAATGCCGATAATAATGACACCAGAAAATGCCGCACTGTTATGCCTAATGGCCAAACACCTGCGATAGACATTGCTCCACATCGCTTGGCGGCGAGAAGCAGGCGCTTCAGACGTCAGCCATTGTTTAAGACTTATTTGTGGAACTGAAAGGTCGCTCATGTTTTGCGCAGCCTTGGATCAAAAATATCATAGAGAAAATCACAGAGCGCATTCACACCAATGAACACAGCACCCACCACCAAGGTACCGCCCAGCACAGCATTCATATCGGCATTGAACAGAGATTTAGTGATGTAATTTCCAAGCCCCGGCCAAGAGAAAACGGTTTCAGTCAGCACAGCGCCCTCAAGCAGAGATGCATAGCTGAGGCCGATTACCGTGATTAACGGCACCATGATGTTTGGAAAGGCATGTTTCCAAACCGCACCCCAAAATGAGCGACCCTTAATTAAAGCTGCTGTCACATATTCTTGACTGAGTTGTTCAATTGTAAAACTCCGTGTCATGCGGGCGATATAAGCGATGGAGAAATAACCGAGGATACTTGCGGGCAGGATGATGTGGCTGAGTGCATTGCGAAACACACTCCAATCGCCTTCGATAATGCTGTCGATCAGAATAACGCCCGTATGCGTGGTGATAATATCATCATAGCCAATATCGAGCCTGCCAGGCCCTGACACCCAGCCGAGTTTTCCGTAGAACAGAAACAAGCAGACAAGACCCAACCAGAACACCGGAATTGAATATCCAAACAGCCCAACCACACGCACCACTTGATCTTGCCATCCGCCTTTTCTTGCGCCAGCAATGACACCGGCCGGAACGCCAATCAATACGCCGAATATAGTTGCGATGGTGGCAAGCTCGAACGTGGCGGGGAAGAAATGCAACAGATCTTCGAGCACTGGATGCGATGTCATGACCGACTTGCCAAAGTCACCTCCAATAATCCGCCAGAGATAACTCAGATATTGAACAACAATCGGACGATCAAGGCCCATAGCGATACGCGCTTTGTCATAGACCTCTTGTGTCGCCTTGTCGCCAACCACAGCCAGAACCGGATCAACGGCCATAAACCGCGAGATGAAAAACGTAACCGCAGTGAGGCCAATAAAAGTCAGCGCCAATGTTCCCAAAAACGAAGCAAACCGCCAAAGGCGTCTGCCAGGTGAATTCTCGTCACTCACGCCGTTCATCAAGAACCCTGAATTTAATTTCTGTTTCCACTACGGGCTTCTAAACAGAAAAACGCAAGTCAATTCGTCCCTCGCGCCTGTTCATAAGCCTGAAGCGAGGGTGAGCGAAGATGTTGCTCAATGATTTCTATGCGCTCTGGCGTGTAGTGATGTTCGGCATCGAGAATGTTGATCGTAGCTACCAGTTCGTTGTCAACAACGATGGGCACGTTGACAACCGAACCACATCCCATCGACCAAATTTTTTCGTGGTCTGGAAATACTTTTGCAATATCACTAATTGTATTTGCCACAAAAAGCTTTTGCTGACGGTGCACAATATTGAACCATTCGTCCATGTGAATTGGCTTAGTTCCTGAAACCGGATATTCGACTGGGTGGCTGGTATAGACTCTCTGTGCCTCCAGTTTTTTCATATCAGCAGTCGTAACCGTAAACAGTTTGCAACCGACTGTGTCTTGATAGAGTTTTTGCAGCGCGCGCCAAATATCGCTTGCCTGAGCTGTAGATTCGATTTCTTCCCCAAACCGAAAGATGCAAGCAGATAGGCTGAGTAAACTCATTTCACCGCGCCAGCCGTTAGGCCCTTAACAATGTACTTCTCAAGAAACACGCCGATAAAAATTAGCGGAGCAATCGCTGCTGTCGAAAGTGCGGCCATTGACCACCAACTGATACCCTGGGATCCAGTTTGACTAGCCACCATGACGGGCAAGGTTTTGGCATAAGTTGAGGTGAGTAACGCCGCGAAGAAATATTCATTCCAGCAAAGTACGAATGCGAGGATGAAAGCAGCCACCATGCCAGGCGCCGCGATAGGAAGGATGATGCGGAGAAAGGCACTCCAAACTGTGCAACCATCAACCAAGGCTGCCTGTTCAAGTTCGATCGGGATCGTATCAAATTGATCGCGCATGATCCAGATAACGATTGGAAGCACGGTCAAAGTATAGACCATAATCAATCCGAAAATGTTGTCGAGCAATGCTAGCTCTTTGAACAACACAAGGAATGGCATCGCCATGACGACCGGCGGCAGAATTAATTGCGAGAGGAAGAAGAATGAAATGTCCTTGTTGCGCCAAGGCCCAAATCTGTATTGGAAGCGACTTAAGCCGTAAGCGGCCAACGCTCCAATGATGATGGCGAGTGCGGCACCTCCTGCGGATACAATTATACTGTTTCGGAAGCGCAGCATAAATTCTTCGCGCACAGTTGAAGTTTCAAAAATTGTATCAGGTGAAAGGCCTAGCGAGCGCCAGCCTTTCCAGCTGGGTTGGAAGCGGCCCACCCATGGAATGATGTCGCCTTGGGTTACATTTACGGCCGTTTTGAAGGAGGTTGAGATTGTCCAATAGATTGGGAATAGGCAGATGAAAGCCCAGATGCAAAGCGCTGCGTAGATCAGCACACGGTTACCAAGCCACGCGTATTTCACTTTTTCTGATTGGGTGGCGCTCATGTTTCATTCTCGCGTTGCATCCAGCGGCTGACGAATTTCAATAGCAGCGTGACAAAGATGATGATGATGACCAAATAGACTTCGGCGATCATGGTGCCATAGCCAACGTTCGAGCGCTCGCGATATTCGCGGAAAATGAAGCTTGAAATCGTATCGGTTGTGCCGCCGGGTCCGCCCGATGTGGTGTTGATGACGATGTCGGCGAGTTTCAATTGAAAAATGATGCGCAACACTATTGCAGTGACGCTGACGGGCAACATGAGCGGGAATGTAATTTGCCAGAATGATTGCCAACCGGATGCGCCATCGACTTTTGCTGCTTCTTGCACTTCTTTTGGTAGGGCCTGCAAACCCGCCAGAAGCAGGATCATCATGAATGGAATCCATACCCATGCATCCATGAGGATGATGAAGAATACGGCGATCCATGAGGCGGGGAAAAACACGGGCGATGCCCAGCCGAGGCTTTGCATCAACTGCACCATGGGGCCATATTGCGGGGCCATGAGGGATTTGCCGATCATCCAGCTCACGGCCACAGGACTGAGCATGAAAGGCAAGAGGAATGACACGCGGAAAAATTTTCGGGCTTTGATATCGGCGTTGAGCAGCAGAGCTAGTCCGAAGGCCAACACATATTGGCCCAGAACGCTGGCCACATAGTAGACCATGTTAAGGAGCGCGTTCCAGAATGTTTTGTCATGCCAGAGTTGGCGAAGGTTATCAAGACCATTAAGTTTGGGTGGATCAAAGGCTGAGAGATTCCAATTGGTGAAGGCGATGAGGATTCCAAAAATCGTTGGAAAGATGACCATTGCGATTGTGAACAGCACGGCAGGCAAAATGAAGAGTGCGCGCTTTCCGGATTCACCTTTGATCATGACTTGGCCAGCACCAAGCGCGAGTGACCAGATGATGTAAGCGTAAAGAACAGGTCTCCAATTTTCAAAGCCGAAGGAGATGATGCCCGCAGAGAATAGGGATTGGATGAGGGTTAGGCCGAGTAGCAAAAATGTGGCAGCTGCGATCAACCCGCGCCCAGCATTTTTACGTTGCGCAGAAATGTCTTCTGCGCCGAGTTCGAAGATTTGGGCGGGTGGTGCGGTGGTTTTGGACATCTTTGCCGACAGAAACCAATCAGATAATTAAAAATCAAATCTCTCAATTCGTCATGCCAACGAAAGCTGGCATCCAGCTTAACTTATAAGCCAAGCTTAGAATTAAGCTGGGCCCCAGCTTTCGCTGGGGTGACGGTTTATGAGTGGAGAGTGCTCCCCTTCGAAAATAGAAGGAGAGCATCGATTGTTTTACAATCCCAATGAAGCCTTATACAGCGCCACTTGCTTATCGCGGCCGATGCCATCGGTGATTTTATCCCATGCTGCGGCAATTGCATCTGCACCTTCTTGCACCTTCATCTTGCCAGCATAGATCTGCGAAAGAATATCTTCGGCAGCGCTATAATATTGGAAGATGCCAGGGATGCGCGGTTCGATGGCAGCATTCGGGTGATTGTACGAGTCGGATTCTGATTTCAGATAAGAGGTAATGAACTTCTCATCATAACCAGCGGCAACCCATTCCTTCACATCGAAATGGCTTTGGCGATATGGTTGGAAGCCTGATGGATAGGCGGCACACCACAGCGACAAATCTTTGCCACCCAAATGAGCAGCAGCACTCCAAGCTGCTTTTTGCTTGTTTGCATCAGCATCCACACGGGCCATCACATAAACACCCCAGCCGAGATAAGCCATGTTGGGCGAATAGTTCGGGCCTGAAGCAAGTGTATCCCACTTGCCAGTCTTGGCGTTGTAAACATCATCTGAACCCGGAAGGATTGAGAAGCCAGTTACGTCGCCGACCACTGAGCTGTCATTGGTTTTGGCGTTTGAACCAATATCACCCCACCATGACAGCATTGAACCTGTGCCAGCGAGGAATTGCTGGAAGCCGGTTGTGCCTGGATCAGCGTTCAACTGATCAGCTGGTTCGGACGGCAATGCATCGACAACGTCTTGAATGGCGCGGACCCAAGCTGGGTTGTTGACGCGTGGCTTCATTGTATCGATGTCGAACAACCAAGCTTTGTCGTCAGGATGTTTGGCATAGGCTGTGGCGCGTGAGCCCAAGAAATAGAATGCAAAGCCGCCCCAGCCCTTGGTTGGATCGAGATAACCGTATGCATCCTTGCCGCCGATTTTCTTGCCTTTGAGGAACTTGGTAACTTCTTGCACTTTTTGCCATGTGTTTGGAACAGCCCAATCACCTTTGTGGCCTTCTGCGGCCCAAGCTTTGGCAAGATCAGCATCTGTGAAATAATCAGTGCGGTAGTTGAAGTTGTGGCAATCGCCGTCAATGGTTACGCGGTATTGTTTGCCAGCCCATGTGCCCACGGGTGGCTGCAAGTAACCCACGATGTCTTTCATGTCGATTTGGTCTTTCACCCAATCTGGCATGACCGAGGCAAGTCCCTTGCCACAAACGTCGCCTTCAAATGGAGCGCCCATTTCGATGATGTCGAAATCAACCGTGCCAGTGGCAATGGATTGTTGCAGACGTGCATTGTAATCGGCTTGGGCCAAATCGATCCAGTTGATCTTCGCACCAGTGTAAGCTTCCCATGGCTTCAAGAAACCACGGAACAAAAGGTTGTGAAGGTTCTGGTTGTTAAGGCCCATGAATGTCAGTTCAACACCTTTGAACTCACCTTCTTTGATTGATGTCTTGGTAGCATCCAAACAAAGCGCGCCAACTTTTTGCCAATCAGCATCGGTCGGTGAACCTTTGCCAACGCCAGGAATTTGCAAAATCTGCGCGCGCAGTTCGGCTGCCCCTGCCGAGGCCGTGGACGATGCAGCAGTCATTGCCAATGTGCCTGAAGCGGCAGCGGCGGCCAAGCCTGCCGTGCTTTGCAGCATAGCGCGGCGGTTCATCGATATGTGATTAAAAAAATCAAGTTTCATAGAAGTCCTCCCAAATGGATTTTGACAATTGAAAACACTGCTTATTGTGCAGCTTTTATTTTGTAACTTTTTCGCTTTTAAAAGCGCAATTGATACTATGCTCCAGTTTTTATGGATGTCAATTCTCGGAATCAGCATATTTGTCAAAAACTTCACGAAATTTGAAATATTTGTGCAGTTGTAAGTCGACGTGGCTCAAAGCGCGTGCATCAGGTCTTTGTTACGCTCGTAAAGTTCACGAAAAATCTCGTATTGTTTGGCGTAGATTATTACTGTCTGTGGCTGTGGCTCTATCTTGGTAGTCACAGGGTTCCACTTATTGATGTCGTCGGACTTAACATCACCAATCGCCATCGCAGCCAAAAAAGCATTGCCATAAGAAGCACCGATTGATTTTTCGCGCAAGGTTTGGGTTTTACCGCTGACATCAGACGTAGCTTGAGACCAGAGTTGGTTTTTTGTGCCACCACCAACAGCGAAAATATTCTGTGGCTCCTCACCAACTTCATCGAAAGTCCGCAACACATGATGTGTGCCGTAAGCAATTCCTTCCAATACTGAGCGGAACATATCTGCCCTTGTGTGGGTGAGGTTCAAACCAAAGATCATGCCTTTGGCCGATGTGTCATGGATCGGTGTGCGCTCACCTGAAAAATAGGGCAGCGAAATTAATCCGTTTGCGCCGGGTGGCGACGACATGGCTTCTTTCGTCAGGGTCGCAGCAGCTGTTGCAACATCAAGCTCTTTTGCAAAATTATCGCGGAACCAATGGGTCAGAGTTCCGCTCGTGGCAAGGCCAGCCATTGATGCATGTTGATTAGGGAACAGCCATGGCGCGTACCACAGCCTCGCATCGCGCACCCGCCCTTTGGTGAGCGCAATAATGAAAATGGTAGAGCCATACATCATCATCATTTCGCCCGGCGACAAAACACCAACGCTGATTGCTTCTGCAGCCGCATCGATGGTTCCAAAGGTCACGGGCGTTCCCATGGCCAATCCAGTTTCAATTGCAGCCATTGCAGTAACGTGGCCCGCTATCTCTGTGCTCCAACCGCAGTCGGGCAACTTTTCGAGGGCTATTATGTTTTTGGTTAGTTTATCGCTCCAACACAAATTTGTAGGATCATAAAGCGGCGATGAACTTGACGCAGAATAATGATCAATCACATATCGACCAGTAAGTCTAAAATTGAGATAGGAATTGCAGTTCAGAATTTTATGCGATTTGGAATAGATATCTGGTCGATTTTTCTTGAGCCACAAAATCTTCGGACCAACAGACTGAGAGGTCAACGCATTCCCACAAAAATCGAGGATTCGCTCAGTTCCAATTTCTGAATTCAATTCTTCAATTTCTTGAGCGGCGCGGGTATCAACACCATAGAGAACCGCATTCATTAACGGCGATCCGTCTTTATCTACTGGCAACATGCATGGGCCAATGCCGCTGGTGGCCACGGCTTTGATATAAGTTGGGTCGACTTTACTTTCCGTGATCAGCTTTTTGCATATAAACGTAAAATCGCCCCACCAATCCTCTTCAGCGCGGTGCTCAGCCCAACCTGCCTGCGGCACTATCATTTTATGGGGCATTGCAGCACTTGTGACTATGTTGCCTGCTTCATCAACTAAGCAACCCTTGGATTCAAATGTGCCAATGTCGATGCCTAAATAGTAGCGCATTATGTGTAATGATCCCGGTCGAGGGTGAAGGATTTATCGATGTTGCAAATGCTTGAGATCAGCAATTCAGCAAGTTGCGCCAAGTCTTTTGGATCGCAAACTTCATTGGCAGAATGCGTGTAACGACATGGGAAACCCATGTCGATGCAAGCAACGCCTTCATGCAACAGTTGCACATAAGACGAGTCAGTCAATGCTCCTGTGTGCGCAGAACGCTGTAAATTCATTTTTAATTTTTGTGCAGCTTTATCAAACAAAGAAACGAGTGCCGGATGTGGTATCGTTCCGTTTAATGTGCCGCGACCATGAAAACTATACATGCTCATGGCTGGCCCTGCTCCCAATTTTACATCGCCACGCCCAGCCATGTCTGGTGTATCGGTGGCCAAAATCAAATCAAGTTGGATGGCAATATCGGGTTTAAGTTTCCGCGCAGCGGGAACCGCGCCTTGCAAATTGAACTCTTCCAAAACCGAGAATAAAATATGTGTTGTTGGTTTTGATTTCTGTTTTAGAAGTGCCGCCGCGACCTCCAACATCACAGCGCAGCCCGCGCGATCATCGACTGACGTTCCGGAAATTAGACCATTAGCTAATTCCATTGCTTTTGGTTCATAGATTACGGGAGTCCCGATATTTATGCCTGCTGCTAGAACTTGTTCAGCACTCGCAAACCCTGCATCAATATAAAGTTCAGCATAAGGCAGAACTTTATATTTTTCGTCTTGGGTCGTGGCATGGTGGCTCTTATTGGCGATCACGCCCAGCACATCGCGCCCCTCCCCAACACAAAGCAAAACCGAATGGGCTGGCAATGCGCGTTCGGGAACGCCGCCTAACCGTTCAACACGGATCAAACCATTGGCTTCAATTTTGCGCACGATCAAGCCGAGTTGATCCATGTGGGCAAACAACATTACGCTTGGCAAAGATTTATCACCTTCGATGGTAGCATAGAGATTGCCTAAGGTATCGGTGTTTGGTTGCAAGCCGATTGCCTTTAATTTTTTTGAAATAGCACGGCGCACCCGGTCTTCATGGCCGCTGAGGCCGGGGATCAGCATGAGTTCCGTAATAAGGTCACTCAACTTTTTCGCTAACTTCTCCATCATCTATCTTTCCGAGCCTTGCGCACGATGTTCATGAATTCTATGGCGCGTTCGGGGTCAACTGCTTTCCAAGTATCGCCATCATATTTGAGTGATGATCCAACAATCACGCCGTCGGCAACTTTCAACACCTCGGCGACCGTTGCGTGTTTCACACCGGTATTGGCCAGCACCGGTGTATTCGGCAAAACCTTTTTTACAGCCTCAAGATCACTCATCGCAGCGGCCTCGCCTGTGATTTGGCCGGACACTAAAATTGCGTCTGGGATACTGGAGAACACAGCACTCCTTGCGCGGTCAGCCAAACTACGTTGATCAAGTGAATATGCAAACTCAGCGCAAACATTAAACAAAACGGCCACATCTCGGCTGCCCAAACGATCACGATAACGGAGAGCTGCCCCCGCATCAGGATTCCATGGCCCCATGTCAGACGCATATGTACCCGTCATAATTTCACGCACGAATTTTGCACCAGTGGCGGCGGCGAGCGCCACCGAACTCATCGGGTCCCACAATACATTCACGCCGAAAGGAACTTTGATTTCGTTTTTTACCATGCCAATCGCGTAAGCCATTGTGGCAGTAGACGCGGTATCAACTTTGAACTCATAAGGCCGATCATTTTCATTACCGAACATGACCGCATCAACGCCTGCATCTTGCAGTGCATGCAAATCCTTACGAATACCCGCGACGATACCGTCAATGCCAGCCTTGGCATCATAAAGTGGTGAACCCGGCAGCGCGCCAAAATGCACCATGGCGATGATGGGTTTCTTGGTGCCAAAAACGGCTTTGAATTTTGCAGTCATCGCTTAAAGTCTCACGCCTGTTTGTGCGTCAAACAAATGTGCCATATCTGGGTTTGGCATCATGGGCAGGGACTCACCGGGTTTGGCCGTGACGCGTTCGCGGAACACGCCGGTGATTTTCTGTTTGCCCAGTTTACCTATCACTTGCGTCTCAGAACCTGTGGGCTCAATCACCGTAATATCGGCTTTGATCGTCTTGCCACCCAAGCTGAAATGCTCTGGCCTAATGCCATAAACCGCTGGTCTGCCATCAGAGGCGGCGGGGGCTTTTGTGAGCGGCAGCACGATGCCATCTTCCGTCAAGAACGAGGGTTTGGATTTTCCTTGAATGGTGCCCTTGATCATATTCATCGAGGGTGAACCCATGAAGCTGGCCACGAAAATATTGTTGGGTTTGTCGTAGAGTTCCAGCGGCGTTCCCGTTTGTTCGACAATGCCGTCATGCATCACTACAATGCGGTCGGCCATGGTCATGGCTTCCACCTGGTCGTGGGTCACATAAACCGTAGTCGTCTTTAACCGTTGATGCAGTTCCTTGATTTCTGCGCGCATCGCCACGCGCAACTTGGCATCAAGGTTCGACAATGGCTCATCAAAAAGAAATACGGCGGGATCGCGCACAATGGCGCGGCCCATGGCAACACGTTGGCGCTGGCCACCTGAGAGTTGACGCGGATACCGCGCAAGATAAGGCACTAGGTCAAGAATTTCAGCGGCCCGCGTCACTCTTGTATCAATTTCAGCACGCGGTGTTCCGCGCATCATCAAGGCAAACCCCATGTTCTGCGCCACGGTCTTATGCGGATAAAGTGCATAAGTTTGGAAGACCATAGCGATGTCACGGTCCTTGGGCGGCAGGTTGTTCACCACCTTATCGCCGATTTTAATCTGGCCCGAAGTTATGGGTTCTAGGCCCGCAATCATCCGCAATAATGTAGACTTGCCGCAACCAGAGGGGCCAACAAGAATGACAAATTCACCATCCTCAATTTTAATGGAAACGCCATGAATGACTTCTTGAGCGCCATAGGATTTGCGCGCTGCTACCACTTCAACCGAAGCCATTGACGTTCCCTTCAACCAGTTTCTTTTTTTATCGCTTAAACAAGTTATTGCAAATTTGTTTGCCTAATTCAATCCAGTGTGTTGCCAGCGACGAATTTGGCGGCAGCTTCATTAGCTAACCCCAGTTGCGGTTAAGCTACCATGCTGATGATGGTTCCGATTTTTGGTTTATTGGAACTGAAACAATAGGCTACCAGACATGACAGGATGTGG
>JAYVPZ010000012.1:0-12205 GCA_043757105.1 Aestuariivirga sp.
GATACCCTGTTCATGCCAGATTACGGCACAGCCCGCGCCGATTTTCCGGGTGGCGATGCACGCCAACTTTATCGTTCAATTCACCGCTTGCTTACATTGCCACCTGAAACACGTCTCTTCATGTGTCACGATTATCTCCCAAAAAATGGCCGTGATAAATATATTTGGGAAAGCACGGTGGCCGAAGAACGCGCCGCAAATGTGCATGTGCATCAGGGTGTGTCAGAAAATGAATACGTAGAGATGCGTCAGGCGCGCGATAAAACGCTTTCCGCACCCACACTGCTGTTACCTTCAATCCAAGTAAACATGCGCGCTGGAAAATTACCGCCCGCTGATAGCAACGGCGTACAGTATATTAAGGTGCCAGTGAAATTGCTGCCAACAGCGGCATAGGACTACTTCTTTAACACAATGCTGGTCATCACGCGCTGCTCGTCATAGTCACCGCCCGGCAACGCCAAACCATCATCAGACCATGTGCCTTGATACATCAGAGCCGCACTCATACTCGGGTTTAAGGCCCACTCAAACCCAGCCCGCACAGTTTTGGTGCTGGTAACTGCTGTTCCAACATCACTGCGGGTATAGCCTGTGCCCGCCAACAAATTGATGTTTTCGCGCATTGCATAACTTAGGTTAAAACCAGCATTCCAACTTTTAGTGCCCCCAAGGCCAATACTTGCTGTTTCGCCCAAATCAACACCTGAGACAACCTCAAGCTTGAGCGGCGGAATGGGGCTCCATTGAATGCGCCCTCTCAATCCAAAGGCAGAATTTGAACTTAAAGCTGGGTCAGCATAATTGCGCACCAAATAGGTCAGCGCCACATCACCCTGCCATACGGGATCATCAGCAAAACTGATACCCAACGATCCTGCAAGGCCTTGACTGTCACGCTTCTGACCATTGTCATCAAGCGTCTGGTCATGAATGCGCGGCGCATAAGCAATCTCGGCATAGGGTTTGAGCCGCGAGACGCTGTCACCTAAAGTGGCCCGCAATGTCAGCGACGGCTCAATATAATTACGGTCGGCATTTTGCTCTGTGCCTCCACCTGAAAGTGCAACATTGTCATAAACACTGCGCGCCAAAGCGAGTTTAACCGAACCTTCAAGCCCGCCGAAATCATGTACCAGATCAACACCTGCACCAAAGTTTTTTTCACGCCGAGGTTCAATGGCATTGCCGGGCACTGAACTATCACCCAAACCAGTATTATTGGCTGTAAAGTTCGCAGTAAAGTCTGCGTGAGTAGTCCGACGAATATCCAGCCGGAATTTTGTGTCGGCCGACCCTGTAATCGTCGAAAGACTCGGATTATTCAGATAGCGCAAAACTTCCGCACTCATTTGCCCGGTCCAACTATGACGCGACCAATCGGTTTCAAAGCGCAAGCTGGGCTTCAACCGCAAACCAAAATCTGATTTTGGGCCAATGCCGCTTTGTGCCACGTTCGACGTAAACAACCCACCAATTTCAAGCGAGGGATAGAACCTTACTCCACCAGTATTGATCCCTATTGGTGCATATGCATCGACAACAATTTTCTTCTTTTTTGGACGAACAACGGATTCTTCTTCAGCTAGAGGACGAACCAAAGGTACAATATCGGTGTTTGCTTCAAAATCATCCAAAACTGAGGGCTTGAGCGGCAGCGGCGCAGATTGAGCATAGGCCGCAACTGTGCCAACAGCCAAAACTGCTGCCAGCAAAACGCCACACCTGATCACGCGCTCACGCACAATAAAGTCTCCAATCAAAGGAGACTTAACAAAAACATGGTTAATGGAAGGTTTCTGTGTATTTGATAAGGAGGAAGGCCTTAACCCGCCTCAACCACCAGCCGCATTCCCTGCACGCCTATCACCTTAACACGGGCGCCTTGCGCCATATCAGGCCCATCCACATCCCACAGCGTATCTTCAACTTTAATCTTGCCACTGCCATTGATAATCGCCTTGTCCAAAACAAAACTGTGCCCCACCAAGCCATGATGGCGTTGGTTGAGGTGCGGCGAGTCCGATTTAGAGTTCCGCGAATTCATGACGAACCGCCAAGAAGCCAAAACGCTAAGGAAAGCCAAAATTGCGAAACTTAAAACTTCGCCCATCCAGCTAAAATGGAATACGAGATCAAGAACAGCGGTCAATGCTGCGGCAACAGCAAGCCAGAGCATAAAAAATCCAGGCATTGCCATTTCCGCCAGAAGCAAAAGGCCAGCCACAATCCACCAGAAATAAACCCCCGTGAACGGTACAAACTGATCCATGATTGCTGCCCCTTAACTACGTGTAACTGGCGGTACGATCCGCTTCGGTGCACTTTGTGCGGCTTGACCCGAAGGCCCGCTACCAAAAGCTTCCTTGGCAATTTCTGCAATGCCACCAATTGAGCCGAGCATCGATGATGCATCAAGCGGCATCATCAAAATCTTTTGGTTAGGCGATTGCGCCAAAGCTTCAATCGCTTTGATGTAATTGTTGGCCACAAAATAATTGATCGCCTGCACATTGCCCTTCGAAATCGCCTCGCTCACCATCATTGTTGCTTTGGCCTCGGCTTCGGCCAAACGTTCGCGCGCTTCCGCCTCGCGGAATTTTGCTTCCTTCAATCCTTCAGCATGAAGCACAACCGATTGCTTTTCGCCTTCTGCTTTCAAAATCGCTGCACTGCGCATACCCTCGGCTTCGAGAATAGCAGCGCGTTTGTCACGCTCAGCCTTCATCTGACGGCCCATGGATTCAACCAAGTCGCGCGGTGGGTTAATGTCTTTAATTTCGATACGCGTCATCTTCACGCCCCAACCTTGGGTCGCTTGATCGACCACACCTAAAAGTTTGTGATTGATCTCATCACGTTGCGACAAAAGATGATCCAGTTCCATCGAACCCATCACGGTTCTGATCTGCGTCATCACCATATTCAGAATGGCGTTTTCAAGCTCGCTCACTTCATAGGAAGCTTTCGCAGCATCGAGCACTTGGTAGAATGCAACGCCGTCAACTGTGACCATGGCGTTGTCGCGCGTGATCACTTCTTGGGACGGCACCTGCAACACCCGTTCCATCATATTCAGCTTATGACCAATGCGGTCGATGAATGGGGTTATGAGGCCGAGCCCGGGGTGCAGGGTTCGTACATATTTGCCAAACCGCTCAACTGTATAATTATAGCCTTGAGGCACCATGCGGATCGCCCGCAGCAAGAAAAACACCACAACGGCCAAAAAAACCAATACGAAAATGCCAGCACCTTCAAACATCTAACGTCTCCTATGATTCGACCACTCCGGTTATATATAAGTCATCTATTGAAAAGAACAAGATCAATAGGAATTAATTACAACCACCCTGAGAGCTCGTCTTGCGCTAACCGCGCCAACATCGCAATTGAATCCGCACTATCATTCAAACACGGCACGACCGCAAAGTTTTCACCACCATTTTCATGAAACGTTTCTTGCAAACCGATTGCCAACTCTTCCAGTGTTTCAACACAGTCTGATGAAAAGCCCGGCGAAATCATCAGCACATTTTTTATCCCTTGTGCTGGAAGTTCTTCAACCGTGTCTTGAGCATAAGGTTTCAACCATTCAGCCTTGCCAAAGCGCGATTGAAACACAATCTGCACAAAGTCAGCAGAAAAACCTAATTTCTCGCGCACCAAGCGAGCCGTCTTCTGGCAATGACAATGATAGGGATCACCTTTGTTCAAATATTCGCGCGGCAAGCCATGAAACGCAATCAAAATACGTTCGGGCTTCCAACTCAATGTAGTCATGTAATTTTTCACACTTGCCGCAATCGCATCAATATAAGCCGGGTGATCAAAATAGGGTGGCACAGTGCGAATGGCGGGCTGCCAACGCATCGTCTTGAGCGCATCATAGGCTTTGTCCAGTGCCGTAGCCGTGGTCGCTGCCGAATATTGCGGGTAAAGAGGAAACAAAACGATCTTATCGCAACCAGCAGCTTTCAGTGCTTCAAGCCGCTCTTTCACAGATGGCTGGCCATAACGCATGGCCCAATCAACAATCACCTTTCCACTGCCAGAAAGTGCTGACGAAACTTTTTCGGACTGGGCCCTCGTGAATGTTTTCAATGGAGATTCGTCGCGCTCCTTGTTCCAAATTTGCGAATAGGCGCGCCCGCTTTTGGTTGGCCTGAAAGTGAGAATGATAAAATTCAAGATCGGCCACCACAGTAAAGGTGTCAGTTCAATCACACGCCTGTCAGATAAGAACTCCTTCAAGTACCGCCGCATCGACCAATAATCCGTAGCCTCTGGCGTACCCAAATTTATAAGCAACAAGCCTGTCTTTCGCGGCAAAATCGGCGGGTGGTTCGGTGGCAACTGGCCAGTCATCAAGCTTCCTTCAAAATCAATGGTTTAGTCTGGACGTGTCTAACACTTTATTGGAAACTAGCAAAATCAGGGTTGATTCGTAAAAAGCGGCTGGGCGACGCACAATGAAAATTAACGACATAGCTGGCAAGCAAGCGCTAAATGCCAGATTGACAACCATAGTGCTGGCTTTGCTGCCAAACCAAAATCGAACGATTGCCCGCAAGCAATTCAGTGAAACTGCGAATACTCTTCCAATTTTTCTAGTTTTTCAAATCTGTGCGGCCTTCGCAGCATGCCAAATTCTTGAACGCAGCGGGGAGCTTACCCTTTGTAAAGTTTGGGCCACAATCGTCGCCGCAGCGTCTATTGGTATTATGCTGGTTTTCAAGAAACTGCAGTCCAGCAGCAAAATTCAAAATTATGAGTCAGTGTTAAAGGTCTCGCCATTGGGCAGCACGACCTTCGCTGTTCTATGGTGTATTCCAGTCTATTTTGCGCACACAATAATCCAGCAGGAGTTAAGGACCTTACTTTTTGCATTGGTCATTATGGTTATGGTCATCGGCGCATCCGCCATGGTTCGGTTGCCACTCGCAGCGATCATGTTTGTTTTGACAATAGCAATTGCAATCGGCGCAAATGTATCAACGGTCGTTGGCATTTACGCCTCTATCGGTTTATCATTCACAGTCATATTTGCAACTGGGCTGATCTGTATCATCACGGCAACCCATGAAAACTTTGTTCGTCAATCTCAAATAGAAATCGAAAACGCGAAGCAAAATGATGTCATCAAGCTTTTATTAAATGACTTTGAACGCGACACCAGTGATTGGATATGGGAAACTGATGCTGCTGGAAAATTGGTTTATTTTTCACCTCGTTTGGCAACAGTTTTTGGCAAACAAATCGACGACATGTATGGCGAGAATATTGCGACATTACTCGCAAGTGAAAAACAAGAAAGTGTCGGTGGTTCGCTTGCCGCAATGATGGCAGATAAGATCAACATCATTGACCAAACATTTGAATCTGAATTGAATGGCAATCGACATTATTGGCAAGTTTCAGCATGGCCATTAAAAAACGAACATGACCAGTTTTCAGGTTATCGTGGCGTTGGCCGTGACATTACAAACCAGTTCAACCACGATACTCAAATTCAAAAGGCAAAAGACGAAGCTGAAAGAGCAAATGCATCCAAGTCACAATTCTTAGCTGTTATCAGCCATGAATTGCGCACCCCCATTAACGCCATTGTCGGATTTAGCGAAGTTTTAAATTCCATTCAAGGTGAAGCTTTGCCCCTCTCGAACAGGCGAGAATATCTTACGACGATCCAAGAAAGTGCGCGTCATCTTCAAGGCCTCATCAATGATATTTTGGATGCAACGCGAATTGAACGCGGATCATTGCAACTCGACCATCAACAAATTGACGCCGCCGAGCTTGTCGAAACCGCAGTCAAAATCTGTCGCAGCCAAGCGACACGCAGCAAAGTTTCGCTCATCGTCCACGTCATTGACGATGTGCTGATCAATGGCGATCTGACGCGTCTCAAACAAGTTGTCCTCAATCTGGTAAGCAACGCCATAAAATTTTCACCAGAAGGTGGAATCGTCAACATTGATATGCAACGCGGCCACAATTTTCAATTGTTAATTTCGATTCGTGATGCTGGCGTGGGCATCAAACCAGAAGACGTAGAACGCGTCTTCGAGCCCTTTGCGCAAGGTGAACAAGGCGCTGACCGCAAATTCGGCGGCATGGGTCTTGGTTTGGCGATAGCGCGTAAAATTGCCAGATTGCATGGCGGTGACGTAACCTTAAATGGCGAATTGGGCATTGGAACGGAAGCTAAGATTATTATACCTCCTGATCGAATCCGCTGGCCCAAAGCACGTCCGAAGTCTGCGGCATCAGTTGCAGCCTAGCTCAGAAATAGGCTAAACGCGGCCATGGCTACCCCTCGCAATATCCCACCTTTCATGGGCACAATCGGCGCCCGCAACCCTAAGAACGCAAAAGCCGCGATATTTGGTGCACCGCACGGCACACCATATCGTGGCATCGACAACCGCGTACATGCCAAAGCTGCCGATAGTTTCCGCCTCACTTTGAAAGAGGATTCAGCATGGTTGGAAAATTGGGATTTTGATTTAGATGGTTCGCTTCTGCCGAACCCAAATTTCAAAGCAGTCGATCTCGGTAATCTCGCTACCAAACCAATCGACGGTCGTGGCAACCGCAAAAAAATCGAAACTATTACCCGCGCTATTCTAGCAGAAAGCGCCGTGCCAATCATGTTTGGTGGTGATGACTCAGTCCCCATCCCTTTCATTCAGGCGTTCTCTGGCGGCCCCCCGCTCACCATCCTGCAGATCGATGCACATATTGATTGGCGCGATGAACGCAATAAGGAAAAGCTAGGCTTCTCGTCCACCATGCGCCGCGCCTCCGAACAACCGCACATATGGCGCATCGTTCAAGCTGGTGCGCGCGGGCTGGGCAGCGCACGAGAGGCTGAAGTGCAAGCCGCAAAAGACTGGGGTGCACACATCATCACCAGTCGTCAAATTCACCGTGCAGGGATCAATCAAATTCTGGAACACATTGAACCAGACTCCTCATGCCTCATCTCGCTTGATCTCGATGTGCTCGACTCCAGCGTCATGCCCGCCGTAGCTTACCCATCGCCCGGAGGCCTGAGCTATGTGCAAGTCACTGACCTCATCGCAGGCATAGCTGCCAAAGCCCGCATCGCTGGATTTGCCATGGTCGAATTCGTGCCCAAACGAGATCTAAGCGGAACCGCCGCTTTCACAGCAGCAAGGATCGCAGCAAATATTTTGGGACACGTTGCGCGGCAAAGCCTTCCTTGACTTTACGTCCCCTAGAGTTATGAATCATTACAGGGGTTTGCAGATCTCCCCTCAAGGCGCCAGCCAGATGATCCGTGTCCTAAAACATTCAAACGGAGATTTCCATGGCTGGCCCCAATGTCATTTCAATTCAGAGACTATCAAAGCTTATCGGCATACCAACGGCACCCATCATTATTGATGTGCGCATAGATGAAGATTTCAATGCTGATCCGAGACTGTTGCCTGCATCACTAAGGCGAGATTATCGCGCAACAAATGTATGGCAATCAGAACTGGGTAAGCGGCCAATTGTCGTCGTTTGCCATCACGGTGCAAAGCTCAGTCATGGTACGGCGGCCTTACTGCGAGGTTTTGGCCATGATGCTATTTCGCTCGAAGGCGGATTTGAAGCTTGGAAGGATGACGGGCAAATCCTGCTGCCCGCCCTTCACCTTGCCAAAAGCGCGTTGTGGGTCACAAGGCACCGTCCCAAGATTGACCGCATCGCCTGCCCATGGTTGATCCGAAGGTTTGTGAATGACAAAGCAAAGTTTATGTTTGTTCAGCCTGATCAAGTTGAAGCAATTGGCGACCGTTTTGGCGCAACGCCCTTCGACATGCCAACAGGATTTTGGACACATCGCGGCGAAGACTGCACCTTTGATGCAATGATCGAAGAGTTCAACTTGAACATGCCCGCACTTATTAAAATGGCAGAAATTATTCGCGCTGCTGATACTGACAAACTTGAAACATCAAAAGAAGCTGCGGGTCTCTTAGCAATTTCGCTCGGCCTATCTCGCCAATATGCCGATGATCTCGAACAACTCGAAGCAGGCATGGCAGTTTACGATGCGCTATTTCGCTGGGCCCGCGATGCCACAGACGAAACCCACAATTGGGTGCCCGCCACATGACGACACCGACATTTCGAGAAGCAACAAAAGTCTTTGCCCGCATCGGCCTGCTTTCATTCGGCGGGCCTGCGGGGCAAATCGCACTCATCCACCGCGAAGTGGCGGGCGAACGTAAGTGGATTGAGGAACAAGAATTTCTCCACGCTTTAAATTTCTGCATGCTGTTGCCAGGCCCTGAAGCCATGCAACTGGCCACCTACATTGGCTGGAAACTCCACGGCCTCCGTGGTGGCTTGATGGCGGGATTGTTGTTCGTCATCCCCGGTGCGCTGGTCATTCTTGCACTTTCAACTCTTTACGCTCTGTTTGGAAAACTAAATTTTGTGGAAGGCCTGTTCTGGGGCGTAAAAGCCGCAGTGCTTGTCATCGTGTTGGAAGCGCTTCTGCGTGTTGCCCAACGGGCGCTGAAAACCAATTTGGATTGGGCCATCGCCGCGGCATCGTTCATCGCACTATTTTGTTTCGATCTGCCATTTCCGCTGGTGGTTTTGGCCGTCGGGTTGATTGGCCTTTTCACAGCCACCAACACTGCTACGCCGTCTCCAATCAAACTTCCACCAATTGCATCTCTGCTCAAAACAACATCAATCTGGTTGGCGATTTGGCTCATCCCTTTGGCGTTCATTTATCAATTTTTCGGTGAAGAACATGTTTACACGGGCCTCGCGCTTTTCTTTTCCAAACTCTCCATCGTCACTTTCGGTGGCGCTTATGCGGTTCTCTCCTACATGGGACAAACTGTGGTCGAACAATATCACTGGCTCTCCACAGGTGAAATGATGGACGGCCTGGGCCTTGCTGAAACCACCCCCGGCCCATTAATCCTCGTCGGCCAATTCGTGGCTTTCACAGCCGCTGCAAAAAAAGCGGGTCTCTGGTCGGGATTATTCGCCAGCCTTATTTATCTTTGGATGACCTTTGTGCCCTGTTTTCTTTGGATATTTGCGGGCGCTCCCTATGTGCAATTCCTGCGTTCCATGCCCCGTCTCTCGTCTGCACTATCGCGCATCACGGCGGCGGTAACGGGTGTAATCCTTAATCTCGCTATCTGGTTTGGCCTGCATGTACTTTTTGGAACGGTGGCGCGCGCCGAAGGCTCCATTCCCATTTGGCTTCCCAATTTCAACAACCTTGATTTTGCAGCACTCGCCCTTTCCGTAATTTCGGGCTTTGCTCTGTTGCTGTTTCATATCGGCATTCCGAAAACGCTGGCCTTGTCCGCTTTTCTTGGCGTAGTCTACAAATACGTTTTGCCCCTGATTTGAAAGTTTCAAAATGACCGCTTGGCCTTTGGTAGGCCTTCCTGCCGACACCTATGAAAACCACGGCTTCATGTTTCATTCGCTGGGCGATAAATATGTGAAAGCTTTGGCCGATGTCTCCAAAGTTTTGCCCGTTATGATTCCATCAATGATTGATCCATTAAACTTGGGCGAACTGCTCAACCACTTCGACGGAATTTTAATGACAGGAGCAGTGTCAAATGTGCATCCACCACATTATGGCGAAAAGCCATCGACTGATCATGAGCCCTATGATCATCACCGCGATAACACCACATTGAAGCTCATCCGCGCTTGCATTGATCGTGGCATTCCCTTGTTCTGCATCTGCCGTGGTTTTCAGGAACTCAATGTGGTGATGGGGGGCAACCTTGAAACCGAATTACAAAATAAAGAAGGCCGCATCGATCACCGCGCGCCACCGTCAGATGACACCGACGTGCGCTATGGCCCGAAGCATGACGTTACGATTGCGAAGGGCGGAATGCTGGAACACATGATCGGCAAATCCAAAACTCAAGTGAATTCAATTCACCGTCAGGGGGTGAAAACTTTAGGTGCAGGCCTGAACATCGAAGCCACGGCACCAGACGGCATCATCGAAGCCGTTTCAGTCAAAGGTGCAAAATCTTTCGCGTTCGGAACCCAGTGGCATCCTGAATATAAAGCGGCAAACAATCCAGACTCGGTCAAATTGTTTAACGCATTCGGAGATGCGGTTCGCGCCCATGCCAGACAGCGCAGCGAAACTTTTGTGGGCACAAGGCGCTCCGCCTAAACCAGCTCTACTAACTTGCTGAGACTATCAACCGTTGTCGCAGGCCTTCCCGGAATTCGGTCGTTGAATCCGGGCGTTCTCATAACGCGCACGGCCTGAAATCCAAACTGCGCGGCGGCTTGCGCATCCCACGCATTGGCCGATACAAAACAAATCGAAGGTGCATCAGCAATCTGTAATTTTTGCATGGCCAAACGGTAAACCCGCCTGCTCGGTTTATAAATGCCAACATCTTCGACTGACAACACATGCTCAAACATTTTTTCAATGCCAGCATGGCGCACTGCGGAGTCCAACATCGAAGGGCTACCATTAGACAGTATCGCACAGCGCTTGCCTTTGGCGCGCAATGCCGAAAGCACCGCCACCACCTCTTCATAAGCATCAAGCTTCAAATAAAGCGTCATCAATTCATCAGCCAAGCCCGGCTCTGCAATCGCATATACTTCTAAAGTATAATCCAACGCATCGCGCGTCACCGTCCAAAAATCCGCATGCACGCCCATCAAACTGCGCAGCCACGTATATTCAAGCTGCTTTTGACGCCACAGCTTTGCTACATCAGAAGCCTTCTCGCCAATTGTGCTCGCCAATTTTTCAACCGGAGTAGCCACATTAAATAACGTGCCATATGCATCAAACACACAAGCTTGTATGCCTTCTAATTTTTTGAAAAGCTCGTCATTCATCCGAGCACACTAATCTGAGCGTTCAAAAAAACAAGCAGCAACCTGTGGGTAAATCAACCGATGGAAGCGAGGCCTGGGAAAGTTTCGATGAGCCAATAAGAAATATTCTGCATCCAGCCTGTCAGGAACATCACGCCGGTGATCACCAAAGCGCCGCCCATCACCTTTTCAACAACCCCCAACTTCGATTTGAATTTTGTAAAGAAATTGAGAAACACATTGATGCTAGCCGCTGCTATCAAAAACGGAATGCCGAGGCCCAGCGAATAAACAAACAAAAGCGAAGCACCTTTGAAAACACTTTCACTGCTGGCCGCAATAGAAAGAATCGCAGCCAAAACAGGCCCGATGCAAGGTGTCCAACCAAAGGCAAATGCGGCGCCAATGCCATAAGCGCCAAGCAAGCCAATCGGCTTTGCGTCTTGATGATACCTAACTTCACGCGACAAAAACGAAAGCTTGAACACGCCTAAAAAATTCAAACCCATGATAATGATAAACACACCAGCCAGTTGGGCCAGCAATGGCAAATAAGCCCGCAGCAATTGCCCAAAATAAGAAGCAGAAGCGCCAAGTGAAACAAACACGGTGCTCAACCCTAAGACAAAAAACACCGCCGCCAACATGACGTTACGATAGTTTTTTGTGCGATCTGCGCCTTGCGCATTCTTCAAATCATCAAGAGAAGTCCCGCTGATAAAAACCAGATAAGGAGGAACCAATGGCAGCACGCAAGGAGAAAGAAAACTAATCACCCCAGCAACCGCCGCCGCGCCGTATGAAACATCTAAAGCCATAATCACAAACTGGCATTGCCCGAACCTTCACGCAAGTCACGACATCGACGCATTGTTCACTTGACAGTGCGGTAAAAGTGATATGTAATGTTATAACATACTAAAAAGTGAGTTAAAACAGATAACGCGGCCAAACTTGCAAAATGTTTATCTTAAATACACTTCATGTTTTTGCCGCAATGCGCCATCATTCAAGAAGCTGAATCGGTGGGTCTGCATTGCGCAAAATTGTTACAACAACTGTCTTCGTATTGATGTCACTTTGGCCCAGCCTCGCCTTTGCCCACCCCCATGTCTGGGTGAGTATGCATAGTGATTTAGTTTTCACTTCCGATGGCAAAGTGCGTGGCGTCGACGTGGAATGGACGTTTGACGACACCTACGCCAAAGAAGCATTGGACGGCATGGACACCAATGGAGACGGCGAATACAGCCAAGACGAGTTAGTGCCCCTCACCAAAGAAAATCTCGAAGCATTGAAAGACTATAACTACTTCACGTATTTTCATACCGAAGACAAAAAGCTC
>JAYVPZ010000013.1:0-3102 GCA_043757105.1 Aestuariivirga sp.
CTACATCCTCTTGGAATTTGTCGATTCTTAGGGCATGAAAGCACTCATGGAAAGAACCAGTATCGAAACAATTTTAAAGCAACGCGGCGCATGGCTAAAGGCCATCCATGGCGAGGCCTCTGTTGCACATGCGAATGCCGTCGTATCACGCCATATTAGCGAAAACTATACGCTGTTTGAAAAAGTTCGTGATTACATTTTTAAAGCGACGGACGATTATGTCCACCGCGTTCCAATTACGGTTGGAAATTTGGAAAATGGTGGTTTCGAACTTATAAAATTTTTAGAAAATCACAAACTGGTCATTCGCGAACCAGGCGGCGAAGCGATCTGTGAGACGAAAAGTAAAAGGTATCTTTCCGGTGGCTGGCTTGAGGAATTGGCTTGGTTGGCGGCCATTGAAGCAGGCGTAGATGAAGCAATTTATGGCCAGGTCATTGGTTGGCAAGTGAAAGGTTTCACCGGAGAAAACGAAATTGATTTGATCCTGCGTAAAAATGAAACGTTGGCATTTGTGTCGTGCAAAGCTTTTCGGTCGGAACTTGATATGCACGACCGTAAGCACCGCAATCGGCTGATGGACGCTGTGCATGAAGCTGATAATTTGGGCGATCATTTTGGCAGGCCCGGAGAGAAAGTGGCCATACTTGTGACCACCGATTTGTTTGATGAAGCGCGCAATTCAGTTCGTTACAACGCGCTGATGGGCAAGGCCGCTGTTTTGAATGTCGAAATCATTGCTCTTGAAGATCTGAGCTGGGAAAAATTAGTGGCTGCATTGAAAAATTTGTTTGAAGGTTTACCCAAATGAAAATGATCCAGTTTACCAAAACCGGCGGGGCCGACGTGATGCAGCCTGTTGAAGTTAATTTGCCGCCACCTTCGGAAGGCGAAGTGCAAATCCGCCACACCGCCATTGGTCTGAACTACGTCGACACTTATTATCGCAGCGGGCTTTACCCAACGGCCACAATGCCAAGTGGCCTTGGCAATGAGGCGGCGGGCATGATTACTGCCTTAGGGGCAGGGGTAAAAGGCTTCAAGATTGGAGACCGTGTTGCTTACGGGTCTGGCTCGCTCGGTTCCTATGCCGAGTCGCGCAATTTCCCGGCCAATCGACTGATTAAGTTACCGAAATCAATCAGTGATGAAACTGCAGCTGGCATGATGTTGAAGGGCATGACCGTCCGCTATTTATTGCGCGCCACTTACAAAGTGAAACGTGGCGAAACTATTTTAGTTCATGCCGCGGCAGGTGGTGTGGGGTTGATATTGTCGCAATGGGCTAAGGCGCTTGGCGTGAAAGTCATCGGCACCGTTGGCTCGGCGGAAAAAATCGAAACTGCCAAAGCGCATGGCTGTGCATATGTCATCAACAACCGCTCCGATGATGTGGCAGCGCGTGTTCGCGAGATCACGAATGGCAAGGGCGTTCCGGTTGTTTATGATGGTGTGGGGCAGGCCACGATGATGGCGTCGCTTGACAGTCTTGCGCCACGGGGCCTTTTTGTCAGTTTCGGCAATGCGTCGGGGCCGATTAAGGACTTCAATTTGGGTTTGCTGGCTGCCAAGGGCTCACTATTTTTAACAAGGCCGACGCTCTATAGTTACATTGCCAAAGATGATGAATTTTACAAAACGGCCAAGGATGTGATTGAAATTGTAAAGTCTGGGAAAGTGAAAATCCCAATCAACCAACACTATGCTTTGGCAGATGCGGCACAAGCGCACCGCGATTTAGAATCAGGTCGTACGACGGGTTCGACGGTGCTGCTGCCGTGAGCGGTGTCGTACATTTCAGTGACAGTGCATTTTATTATCGCATCATCATTTTTGTCAACATTTTCAATGCGATAATAAAATGCACTGTTACCGAAATAGACGCCTCCAGTTTTACCCACAAGCATCCATATTTTTGGCAGCCAGCGCGTTCCAATTTTGCCCGCAGGTTGTCGTAGAACATAGGAAGTTGGCGAGTGACGTGGCAGGGATTGCATGGGCCAGATTGATTGAGTTTCCTGAAGCGTCAGAAAGCGTGCTGACCACCATGCCAACCAAATGACCTTTGCCGTCAAACACCGGCCCACCAGATTCGCCGCGCTGTGTTCCCATATGAAGAACCATCGCATCAGGATAACCAAATTTTCCGTAAGCCACAGCACGGCCAAAATGCTTGGCTTCAAGAGAGCCGACACGCGCTGTATCGCCTGAACCATGTGGCTTTCCTAAAGTGTAAACCAAATCACCCTTGGCCAAACAACCCGGTGTTGATGGCACAGCTGCGCGGCCACCAAAACCACGAAGTTTAATCACCGCCATATCATTGGTTGGATTGATGCCAATCACTGTTCCGGTATAGATACGGCCATTGGCGGCGCGTGCAGAAATTTGATTGCCTTTGGCCACGGCAACATGGGCTGCTGTCATAACAATGCCGTCTTCGCTCACAACAAACCCACTGCCAGATGTTATGGCGGACTTTCGGTCGTCGGGCCTGTTGGAGCTGCCGGGGTTATCTGTCTCAGAAACAGTCAGCGTGACGTAAGTTGGGCCAGTGCTGGGCAAAAGATGAGCAACAGAAGCGGCCGCTTCTTGCCCTGCAGCACCTGCGGGCTCGGCCTGTTGATCAACAGAAATGGACCTGCTTTCAAGGGCCACTTCATCAGCCGCGCAAGCTGCCAAAGAAATAGTCGTCAGAAACAATAAACATAAACGGTTGAGATTCACGAGATTTTGCACCCAGTCATACACAACCTCGATTACGCGAAGATCGCGGCAGTAACAAGGCTATATCTAAGTGTCTTCTCCCGTTTTACGGGAGAAGAAGGGGACCCATGCACCTTCGCATGGGGGAGATGAGGGAACGGCAGTTATTATTCTGCGCCGCTTGTCCTTCACCTCCCCCAAATTGCTGGCGCAATTAGGGTCCCCGTCCTCTCCCGCTGTCGCGGGCGAGGACAAATGTACATAAAAAAACGGCCCGCCGAAGCGAGCCGTTCCGTATAAATTATCCGCTAAGATTAGAAACGGAATACAGTTACCAAGTCAACAGCAACTGCCGTGCTATTTGCAACGTCAGGAGAGTTAATCCACTCGCCTTCT
>JAYVPZ010000014.1:0-12093 GCA_043757105.1 Aestuariivirga sp.
ATGGATGCTCTTCCTCCCACCCTATAGCCCCGACCTCAACCCGATCGAAATGGCTTTCTCAAAGCTGAAGTCTTGGTTGAGAAAAACTGCCGCAAGAACCATTGGTGAACTCTGGAAAGCAATCGGCAACATCTGCTCACTCTTCACTGCCGAAGAGTGTTCAAACTACTTCAATGCAGCAGGATATGGATTCAATTGACCATCCGACGCTCTAGAGGACAGGTATCGACTAAAAAGCCATACTGGATGAAATCACGGCTGCGTGCGTAACTAAAAATTGCGGGTGTTAAATTGAGGTTTATTTATTACGCAACTCGCTGGCTTTGGCTCTAAGCGTCAAGGAAGCGATAATACGGGAGTCACAGTCAAGATTCCATGATTGAGCAGAACAATTAACGCTACCCGTACTTAGGTCGTTACCTTGGTAGTGCAACCCTAATGTCACATTGTTGTTCATTGCATAATCAAGACCCACATCATACCACTTATAGTCGGGCCAAACGGCGTTGTTAAAGAAATTTTCAAAACCTAGTTTCGCTGTAACAGTGAAGTTTTTAGGCAAGGATACGGCAACTGAACCAACAACTTCAAGATAAGGAGTATTTCCCACTGCTGAAGGCACTGGAACCGGAGGGAAAGCATTGTAAAGGCCCACGAAATCATAAGTGGCCTCACCATGCAGCGAAAGCCAATCAGCCGGTTTCACATCTAATGCGCCGTAGAGTTCAGGTGTGTTAGCGTAAGCATCTTGTTGATCGTAAAAATAGTAACCAACTCCGAGGCTGGTGGATAGCTGCTCATTGAATGCGTAAGTTGCAGTTACAAAGGGAACGGTCACATAACGACTGGAACTCGTCAGTTTCAACTTGCGCTGAACGTTAAGATCAAGTGACAGCGGGCCAAAACTGAGCGCCATGCCAAGTTGGAACTTGACTTGAGAATCGATCTGGCCCGCATCGAAGCTGTTTGTATATTTCAGTCTCTCAGCAAAGAGATTACCGTAAAAAATACCATAAGTTGGATTAATATTAATTGAACCGTAAGGTCCATGATCAGTATTGGTAACACCATAACTCATGTTGTCATTGGCAATGACTGCTTGAATTGCAATATCAAATTGGTCCCCGGTTTCAGGCGTCCGGACATCTGCAGCCCTCACTCCTGAAGTGCAAAGAACTGATGCTAATGCAAAACCTACAGCTCTCAACGTATTCATGGATAGTTCATCACTCCTGAGCGCCACTTCCCCTAAATAGGAATTCACAATTACGACATAATCGCTAAATGAGTCTTCAGTTACAGTCAAACTCTTTTTTGCGGCTGCATTATCCGGTAACGATGAAAAAATTAATTGAAGGCCGTTCCGCCACATGCCCACGACAGACTGATCCCAATCGACTGTCGTCAAATGAAGATTGTAAGTGGATTCGTCAGAAGTTGCATTTCGTGTTTTTTGTACCCAACTGCTATCTACTTAGAGATAAATACCTTAACCAAAACTGCGCGTTTTGTGAAAGATCATCATCAATCTGCAAAAAAGCCTCAAGTAATTCCTTTTTTGCAGATTGATACCGACAGGTACTTAACTTGTGATACTTTGGCTCATTCTTTGCGTGCGAACGTTTTGATGTTTAGAAGAAACATCAAAACGCTCTGTTGGTGCTTGTCACATCAAGGCGTTAACGTCACAACACTACCGTAGCCGCCCGCGTGCGAGGTTTTGCTATAGTAAAATCCAACGGCCATTCCAACGCGAAGTTTCCTGAGATCGGAGGCGAACGTTACAGTGTATTTGTCACCATCGCGCATTTTAAGCACATTGCCTTTTAGGGATGCTATAACGCCATATTCATGTTCGAACCGAGTTGAATTGCTGCTGGCATTGACAGGAGCAGAGAATGCAGTAATTGTTGCGAGTGATGTAAGAATTAAATATTTATACATGATACTGTCCTTATTGGCGAGACAAGCTCGCCACATGATTCAGGTCCATCATTGGATCCTGTAGTGAAAAGAAAGACTCAAATTCTACAAATCAGCAGACTAGAAAGTCACATTTCGGCTTGACCTAAGTAAAATTCATGATGCCAATCAGTTAGTTTTGACTTGTCGTAAAATCAAGATCATCGCCGCCACAGCAAATGCAATCAGCGGCGATGAGTTAAAATTTGTTAGTCATCATGCGATTTTGACACCGCCCGAATCACTTGACCTCAACCACAGTCAATTGGCCATTCACACGGTCAGCAATGAACTCGATGTTCTTGCCGGGCTTAAGCTTAGTAATCATCGCGGCGTCCTTCACAACGAACACCATGGTCATGCCCGGCATGCCTAGGTTCTTGAGTTCCTCGTGCTTGATGGTGACCTTCATCAGCTTTTCGTCAAGTTTCTTGACGGTGCCCTTGGTCATTTCTGCAGCAAATGCGGTGGTTGACAGGGCTGCACCCAAAAGTGCAGTTGCGATCAGTAGTTTCTTCATAGTTTTGTCCTTTCAAAGACGTTACAGGGAGTGTTGCCTCGAATTTCAATGAACGGAATTATGAGGATGGTCTGGCAGTTGCCTAACCAAACCACCCTCCCGCACGTTATTTAAGTTCAACCACCGTCAGCTGTCCGTTCACACGGTCGGCCTTGAAATTGATGTTTGCGCCTTCTTTCAGTTTTTTCAACATCTCCGCATCTTTCACGACAAACACCATGGTCATACCGGGCATGCCAAGGTTTTTCAGTTCTCCGTGCTTGATTGTTACTTTCATCTGTTTGACATCAATTTTCTTGACGACGCCTGCTGTTAGCGGTCCAGCCGGAGTCTCGGCTGTTGCCACCACTTTGATTGCAGCGGGTTGTGCTGCTGGCACCATTGCCGCACCAGCTTTACCCGTCACCACTATCGGGCCATTCATGCCTGCTTCGTAATGACCCGGAATCATGCAAGCAAATTTGTACTCGCCTGCTTTAGCAAACTTCCAGATGATCTGTCCCTTTTTGCCTGGTTCCAAACGAATGGTGTTGCCGTCGGCGTGAACCATGTCAGGGTTCTTCTTCATCAGCTCACGATGCGTCTGAACGTTAGAGTCCGTATCCATCACAAACTCATGTTCAACTTTGCCTGTGTTCGAGAAACTCAAAATGACAGTTTCGCCTTCTTTAAACTCCATTTTGCCGGGAAAGAAAGCCATCTTGCCATCGTCATTTTCCTTCATGGTGATTTGAATGGTGCGCTTAGCATCCTTCTTGTTGCCAGAGTCGCCGAGTTCAGTTTGATCAGCCAAGGCTGAGGTTGTTGTTAATGCGGCAAATGCCATTGCCAGAGGTAGTGCAAGTTTCATCATATTCTCCTGTGTTGATGAATTTTCGGTTGGTAAACTAATAAATTATCCTGGGCTCACGAGCGTTGGCCTGTAGTTTTTGCGGGGATGAATGACATTGAGATTGCCAGTCTTCTCGCCCTCTACCTTTGTTGCATCGGGTGTGTCACCACTCCATTCGTAAGCAACAGTGCCTTCGGGATGCTTGAACCAGCCTGGGTCGGCATAGTCGTTGGATTGAAGTCCTTCGCGCACCTTGACGACCGAGAACATGCCACCCATTTCGATGGGGCCAAACTGACCAAAGCCCGTCATCATCGGCAGCGTATTGTCCGGGATCGGCATCGACATTTCACCCATGTCAGCCATGCCCTTGTTGCCCATGGGCATGTACTCTTCTTGAACCTTGCGGATTTTTTCTGCAATTTTATCGCTCCTTTTGGTGCCAATAAACGTTGGAACATCGTGGCCCATGGCGTTCATGGTGTGATGCGATTTGTGGCAGTGAATAGCCCAGTCGCCAAGATACTTTGCATCGAACTCATAAGCACGCATGGCACCGACGGGCAGATCGATCGACACCTCCGGCCAGCGCGCCTCCGGCCGCACCCACCCACCATCAGTACATGTCACCTGAAAGTCGTAGCCATGCATGTGAATGGGATGGTTGGTCATGGTGAGGTTGCCGACCCGCACCCGCACCTTGTCGTTCTTGGCGACAGGAAGTGAACTGATGCCAGGAAAGACGCGACTGTTCCATGCCCACAAGTTAAAGTTTGTCATGGTCATGATTTTCGGCATGTAGGAGCCAGGAGCAATGTCAAAGGCATTGAGCAGGAACACGAAGTCCCTGTCCACGCGCATGAACTTCGGGTCCTTCGGATGGATCACGAAGAAACCCATCATGCCCATGGCCATTTGCGTCATTTCATCCGCATGCGGGTGATACATGAAGGTGCCGCTCTTCACGAGGTCAAACTCGTAAACGAAGGTCTTGCCCGGTTTGATATGCGGTTGGGTTAGGCCTCCAACACCATCCATACCTGATGGCAGGATCATGCCGTGCCAGTGAACGGTGGTATGTTCTTCGAGCTTGTTTGTAACAAAGATGCGAACACGGTCGCCTTCAACAGCCTCAATCGTTGGGCCGGGCGATTGTCCGTTGTATCCCCAGAGATGCGCATTCATGCCTGGGGCAAGTTCGCGGATCACCGGTTCGGCCACCAGATGAAATTCCTTCACGCCGTTGTTCATGCGGTGCGGCAGAGTCCAGCCATTCAGTGTCACCACAGGCTGATAATCAGGCCCGCTGGTCGGCACAATAGGGGGCTGCATATCAGGCGATTTCATAAGGGCTGCTTCGGGCAATGACATCGCCATTGATTTTGACCAAACTGCAGTGCTTGCGAGAATGGCGCTTGCTCCTATTATTCCACGTCTTGAGATCATGTGTTCATTCCTTTTTCTGAAAATTTCAACGTCCTGCTCCGCCACCGCCGCCGGAGAAGCCGCCATGAATTGCAGATTTGAGATCAATGTCAGCCAGCCAGAAGTTCTGCTTGGCATTGACAGACATGAGAAGTGCCGCAAGTGTGGCACGTGTATCGGCCAGCAATTCGAACGTGCTGGAAATCATGCCGTTGTATTCTAGAAGCACCTCGTCACTGATGATCTTGCGCAGGGGCACCACCTTGTCGCGGTAGTGAATGGCAAGATCATGGGTTGAACGGTACTTGTCATAGGCCTCACGCGCTTCAGAGCGGATGTTCACCGCTCGCTCCGCCACACGGTTGGCAGCTTGCATATAGGCCATTTCACCCACGCGAAGGCGCGCCTGGCCTGAGTCAAAAATTGGAATTGCAAAATCGAATTGGAGCAGTTTACGGGACAGGAAAATACCGTTTGAACCGCCTTGCGCATTCTCAAATTCACCTCCGGCCATGATGCCGAGATCGGTGATGTAGCGTGTTGCATTGGTAAGCTTGTATTGCCGTGCTAAAGCTTCAAGATTGAGCTTCGCCACTTGCAAGTCAACGCGCTTACGCAAAGCTTCGCTTTCGATATTGCTTTTGTTCACAACTGTTGCAGGCACACGAGGCAAGGTGCTGGGCAGGTTGAAGTTTGTGTCATCACCCCAAAGACCCATTAGCCTGATCAATTCCTCGCGTGTGCCACGCACCTGCATCCGGGCCTCTGCCAATTGGCCAGAGATTTCGGCGTAAGTGGCATGTTCCCGTGCCTGTGCTGCTTTTGTAAAGGCACCCGTTTTTCCAAGTTCGCTGGCAAGATCGCTTGTGGCGTTGGATGCTGTTTGAGCTTTTTCGAGATAGGTGATAGTTTCCTTGGCCGCTACAGCCCGAACCCATGCGCGTTTAGTGTCAAAGGCAAGCCTCAAAGCACTTTCCGCTGCGCGGTGTTGTGCCGTTTCAAAAACTTATTCAGCAATGGCAACGCGCTGTTTCCGCGTGATCAATGCCAGAACATTTCCGGCGATAAAGCTTTCGAACACGGCAGCAGAGTCGGCGATCGTGAGAGTCAACTTAGGATTTTCAAACAATCCCTGCTGCCACAAATCTGCTGCGGTTATTCCAACCTCCGCGAAATCAGCTTGCAGACCGCGATTATTGATCAGTGCAATTTGCATGGCAGTATCGGCGTTCAGAGCTTTGTTGCCGCTCAACAAGGCACGCGTTTTATCTGCTGCACGTTGCGCATCTTCACGGGATTGTATCCAGACCGTGGCCTTGCCTGTTGCCTGGACAGTGTGGTTTTGAAATCCAGCAATTCCCATCTTTGGGTTTTCGAGGAAGGACTTGTCGCCAATCGAGGCACAGCCCGCCAGCAACGACGATGCAATTAATGCCGCGATCGATTTTTTGGCCGAACCTATCATGGCTTTGCTCCTTCTTCGGTCGCAGGTGGTGGCGCATCACCAGTAACCCAAGGCTCAGGGCTCGTGGGTTTACGGTGGACGTAACCCGTCACCACAGGATGATAATGTGCTGCTTTTACTTTTGCCGATGGTGTCGCGGGCTTTTTGAGAGCCATAACATCCGGCAATTCACGTGGCGACGCACAACCCGTAAGCAATAGGCCTGCGACCACGCCGAAAATTGCGGTCTTCATGATGTATTCCGATGATTGAGTAAATGGGGGCGTTCAGCCTAGGCCAAAAGCAAGACGGATTCCGAGTGCGGAATCAAGCGCGTGGTGGGCGCTTCAAAGCGAAGAGACTGCTAGAAAAAAGTTGCTGTACTGTCACCGCGTGCTGCATAGCCAGAGGTATAGTCACATATAAATCAACGTCGCCATTGATGGTGGCCACACTCAAACAACCGACCTTGCAACAATTTTTCTTCGCATTCGAGGGCCCTGAAGATTTGTCGCATGAAGATTGTTCGTTGGCGTCTGCTTTCACCGCTTGGTGATGCCTCTTGGCTGCGTCTTCAACAACGACTTCTGTCACAACAGTTACGGTCATTTTATGGCCCACAGGCATCGCGATCGAATGAGAAACGGGTGCAAACACCAACACAAACGCCAGCAAAGCCACGACGGTGGCTCTGATAGCTTGTGTGATTTGACCAAATCTCATGACCTCAGAGATAATTTCTCATCGCAGAAAAGTCAAGTCACTAAATCGCGACATAGTGTTTGAAAACTGAAGATGTGCCTGCTTTGTCAGATTATACGACATAAAATACATCATCGCGCAGTGCTCGTGGCCTTTGCCGGTCCACGCGCTCGGACTTGGAGGGGTCGGCACTGATTTTGAACGGTTCCCGCGATTACCTTGTTTTCCCAATTGAATTTTTTAGCTGCAGACATGAAACTCTGTGGCCTAATCAGCTAACATGGCATCGCGGTCTTGGAAGAAATACAAACTCATCTTGACGAACTCATGACTTTGGAGTCAGCTGCCCAACGCTGGCCTCAGTTATTCACGGCAATTGAGCTCCGCCGAGCGGCACGCGCAGGCAAATTCCAGCACATTCACAAAGGTCGGAAACGCTTCGTCACGGAACAGGAATTGATGGAGTGGCTTCACCAGAAAGAGGTGGGAGCTTCATGTCGAACGAAAAATTGTTTGAATTTGGTGGGATGTGGATTGGTCGCGTCCAAGGCAGTCAGCAACTCTATCGGTTCTGGTACGATAACCGAAATGGAGAGGTTAGGCGTCGCAGCCTTAAGACAGCGTCTATCGAAGAAGCCAAATCGAAATTAGCTGAAATCGTTTTAAAAGATGCACCAGTTAAGGCCGACGATCCAGACCAAGTGCCGCTGGTATTTGTGCTTACCCATTATCTTGAAGGGCACGCTGACGGTAGGCCGTCAGCGCACGTATCGCGGCGAGCTTGCGATTTAGTGATGCAGTTTCTTGAAAAGAAGTGTGGTTTTGACTCGAGTGTAAAAACCTCTCAGTTCAGCAATATATATCAAGCCGAATACGCCAAGTGGTGTGCAGTTGAGTTTGGTCACTCTCCTGCCTATGTCAGTAGAATTTTGTCAGTTGTCTCAGCGGCCTGCCATTATGCAGCAAAAACAAAACTGATTAAAAATGCAAATGGAGAAATGCGCGAAGCAAAGCTTCTCCGTTACGCTCCGGAAATCGATTATGATGCCAAATGGCTCGCTGAGGTCATGCAAGTAGCCGAACCCAAGCCCCGCGATTACATTCCAAGTTTTGAAGAGCTCGCATCACTTTTTGATATGAAAAGCAGTGAACTGCTTCGCCGCTATGACATCATTGCGTTAAACACTTGGGCTCGACCAGAGGCGATCATGGAACTCAGCGTTCGGCAACAAGTCGATTTAGATACAGGACTGCTAAATCTCAATCCACCCGGTCGACGTCAAAATAAAAAGCAGCGCCCCATCATTCGGCTAACCGCCAACCTGAGGGGATGGTTAGAAGATTGGGCAGAGGATCGACCTCTATCTTACAATAAGAAGACTGCGGACGGTCAACTTGAAAGAGTTGCTGCCAAGCACCTAAAAGCACAATTCAATCGTAGGTCAACACGATGGATGCTTCAACGGTCAGGTCACTCCGCAGAGGCCGTAGAACTTATGCTCAAGGCATCAAGAAGTGGTGACAGCACATTGTTGCACCAAGCCATGAAGAATGCTGAGGACAAAGGTGTAAGAAGGATTACACGCTATACGTTACGTCATTTTATGGCGACGCGGGTTCGGGGTCTCACCGAATCAAATGTTGGACGCGAGCAACGCAGCCTCTGGCTGGGCCACGGTAAGCGCGATGCAACATCTTGGTATGAGACACATGATCCAGAGTTCCTGCGGGAGTGCGCGCAGGCCACTTCACTGATAATTGACCAACTTGATCGCTTGACCAAGCGAGATTTGGTTCCCTCCAACATTCGTCAAATTAGACAGTTGACATCAGTGATCGAAAAGAAGCGCTCGGCGGCTTAGCGATCAACTATAGATTCTCGGAGGTTGGCGTTGTGAAACCATGCAGCTCCAACAAATCACATTTCTTAAGGGATGTATTCCTTCACACTTGGCGGAGAATTGTGCACAATTATTCATCGCAGAATACACCCTCCACAGGTTCTTCCGCCAAGTTTCCGCCAAGTTTTAAAAATTGTTGCGGAGCAACATAATATTTTCAAGCACAAGCATTTGAAATTATTTGAAAAAATGGTGGGCGGTATAGGGATCGAACCTACGACCACTACGATGTCAAGGTAGTGCTCTACCGCTGAGCTAACCACCCACGTTGACTGCGGTGAGGCAGGCTATACGGGGCAACGCAGCCAATTGCAAGCATGGGAAAGAGCGAAATTTAGGCCGCCATCAAGCGGTTCACTTCATCAACCAGATCACGCAAGTGAAACGGCTTTGATAAAACCTTCGCATCTTTGGGCGCATTGGAATCAGGGTTCAGTGCCACAGCAGCAAACCCTGTGATGAACATAATTTTCAAAGCTGGATCAAGCTCCGCCGCACGGCGCGCAAGTTCAATGCCGTCCATTTCCGGCATCACAATATCGGTAAGCAACAGATCAAAATTGTCCTGCTTGATTTCTTCGTACGCCGAAGCACCCTCGGCAAAGGGTGTTACCTTGTGACCAGCTTTTTCTAAGGCCTTCACCAGAAAACGCCGCAAATCATCATCATCTTCTGCAAGTAAAATTTTTACCATGGTTCTCTTTATGTGCTGCAAGTGTTGGTTGGTCAAGCCTTGCTTATGCCACCATCCCATAGGCCCAAGCGGTAAACAGGAAGTGAACTCACCAATTATAGACACGAAGTTCAGTTCCGTTCATAGTAACACGATCTTGAAAGAAGGACGGCTGATGAGCCAACGTTATTTCGAAATACTGGCACCAGCGCAATGGGTTTCACCCATCGTCTATAATTCGCCACACAGCGGTTCATCCGTCCCGCCAGAATTTCTGCAACAATCGCGCCTTTCAGAAGCCGCTCTCCGACAATCGGAAGATTGTTTTGTTGATGATCTATTCCTGAGCTGCTTAGAGCAAGGCGCTCCCCTGCTGCGCTCAAACGTTTCGCGCGCTTATATTGATTTAAACCGCGAGCCTTATGAGCTGGACCCCAGAATGTTTCTGGAAAACCTGCCGGGTTACATGAACCCTGGTTCGCCGCGCGTGGCCTCGGGGCTGGGCACCATTCCCAAAATTGTCGCTGAGGGCGAGGAAATCTATCGTGGCAAAATTAAATTGAGTGATGCCATGCTCCGCATCAATCAGATTTACCGCCCGTATCACCGCACACTGACAGCATTGCTCGAAGAGGTTTATAGCGCCACGCAGTTCAGCTTGCTGATGGATTGTCACTCAATGCCGTCGTCTGCCGTGCAGAGTTTAAAATCTCATCATGAACCGCAGATAGACATTGTGTTGGGAGATCGCTTTGGTTCGGCCTGCAACCGTGAGCTTTCATCCGAGATTGAAAAAATGTTTAGCGCCGAGGGTTTTCACGTGGTGCGCAACCGACCTTATGCTGGCGGCTTCATCACCGAAACCCACGGCAGCCCGCATCATAATCGCCATGCGCTGCAAATTGAAATCAACCGCGCGCTCTATATGGACGAAACCCGCATCGAAAAAAACCGCAGCTTTGCACAAATTGAGACCGCCATTGCACGGGTGTTGAAAGCGCTGGCCATGTTCTTGCCGGCGATTGAGGAAAAAGCCGCTCAACGCTTAGCGGCAGAATAATTCCCGGCGGATTCACCGCCAAAAAAAACCCGGCGGATTCACCGCCAAAAAATATGCAAAAAAAAGGGCCGATACACAAAAGTGACCGGCCCGAAGTCTAGGGAGGAAACGCCCAAGAAGGGCAGAGAGAGACCAAAGCCTCATCTCACCGCCAATAATTGGCACTGCAACATTAAGCTTTCAAGTGCTAAATCTGTAACAATTGATCATTTGGTCCAAAAACTCCACCGGGCAGTTTTTGAAAATCTTTAAGTTACTGAAAAATAACATTTAAATAGAATATTTGACCAGCCATGCGAATCAAGCATGGCAACTGCAACAATGTTGCATTGCAGCATAAACTGCCCGTTTAACGATTTTGATAGCAAGATTTGACTGTTTAGGTATGTTTGAAGTGACCCATTTGATCGGCAAACCAATGACAAATACCTCCGAAATCGACCAATTAACCCAGTTCGCGCTCGAACTGGCTGCCGCCTCCGCCAAAATCATCTTGCCCCAATTCCGCAAGAACATCACAATAGACAATAAGCTCGACGCTGGCTGGGACCCCGTGACTGAGGCTGACAGAAGTGCCGAACAAGTCATCCGCCAAATCATCGAAAAACATTTCCCATCCCACGGCATCATCGGCGAGGAGTTTGGCAATAAATCCGGCATCTCCACTTACTCTTGGGTGCTCGACCCAATTGACGGCACCCGTTCCTTTGTGATCGGCATGCCCACCTGGGCCACGCTGATCGGCCTCTACCGCGACGGCCAGCCTCTGCTCGGCGTCATGAACCAACCCTTCGTGGGCGAAATGTTTTATGGCAACCCAAATGGCGCATGGGTCAACCACAACAGCACCACCCAACCCATCCATGTGCGCCCGCCCGTGCACCTGTCCCAGGCAGCCCTTGGCACCACATCGCCCTATCTCTACGACGAGAATTCCAACTTCGAAACTTTACGCAAATCCGTCACCGCCCACCGCTTCGGCGGCGACGCCTATTTCTTCGCGCTCCTCGCCGCAGGCCACCTCGACATCGCCATGGACCCAGGCCTCCAAATCTACGACATCGCCGCATTGATCCCCATCATCAAAGGAGCGGGCGGTGTTGTGGGCAGTTGGACAGACAATGATCCTACTCAGGGCGGCAACGTGCTGTGCGCGTCGGGGCAAGAGTTGTTGGATGAAGCGATTGCCCTGATGCAAACACTCCACCCTCAATAATCATCGCCTTCTCTCCGTTCGCACTTGCGAATGGGAGATTGAGCTTGCGAAACCCAAAGGCCAGATGAGGGCTCTTACCGCGCGTTCAGAGCTAACAAAAATCCATCACACGCGGCAATGTGGCTGATGGTCGTCAAGAGTTATGGCCAAATCAATGTTAAACTTATAAAAGTTACTGACGAGAGAAAGAATAAAATGCACTGGACTGCACCCCATAATTGAGACACGATAATTTCTGTGACAGGGTATCTGAGAGGATACTTTATGACACAGAAGATGACGATAAGAACTTACCCCACGGCGTTTAAGGTTGCAGCCATTCGCAGGATTGAGGCTGGTGAGGCGGTGCTTCATGTGG
>JAYVPZ010000015.1:0-3070 GCA_043757105.1 Aestuariivirga sp.
GGCGGAATTGGTAGACGCACTACCTTGAGGTGGTAACGGGGAAACTCGTGGAGGTTCGAGTCCTCTTGGCCGCACCAATCTTTTGTTTACGCAAAAGACTGGGCAGATTGTTAAGCATAGTTTCGGATGGAGAGAGGCGTGGATGAGTGAGATTGATCACATTGCCCAGATCCGAGACGAGTGGGGCGCCTTAAAGCCCGCATTCCTTGTTGATCTGTTAACCGCACTCGATGGCGATGATGTAAAATCAGTGCGGGCTTTGACACGCGAGCTTCATGCCGCTGACATGGCCGATGTGTTACAGGCGGTCGAACAACCGCGCCGCGTTCAATTGATTGCAGTGCTCGGCAAAAACTTTGACGTTGAAGCCCTGGCAGAGTTGGACGAGGGCACGCGCGATGCGATCCTCGATGATTTGCCCAATGATGTCATCGCCTCTGCGATCAAGAAGCTTGATACTGACGACGCGCTTTATCTCATCGAAGATATGGAGCGGCATGAGCAGGTTGAGATTCTTTCGAAAGTTTCCAAAGAAGACCGCGTTAACTTAAGCCGTGGCCTAGACTATGCCGAGAATACGGCTGGCCGCTTGATGCAGACTGAGTTTTTCTCGGTTCCTGATAGTTGGAGTGTTGGCAAGGTTATAGACCATGCGCGGTCTTCAAAAGACATTCCGGAATCATTTGTGGAAATTTATGTGACCGATGCAGCTGAGCGACTGGAGGGGGCAGTGCCTTTGAGCCGATTGCTGCGCTCGAACCGCGAAAAACGCATTGCGGATATTATGGATCGCGAACAGACGGTTTTCTCAGTGACTGATGATCAGGAAGATGTGGCTTACAAGTTTGAGCAATATAATCTGGTGTCTGCGGCTGTGACGGACAGCACCGGGCGGCTGGTTGGCACAGTCATGGTCGATGATATTCTCGATGTGATCCGCGAAGAGTCTGATGACACGATCCTGCATTTGGGTGGCGTAGGTTCTGACGAAGAAATTGGCGGCAGCGTTGTGGAGACGACGCGCCTGCGGTTTTCGTGGCTGTTTGTGAATCTTTTAACGGCGATTTTGGCGTCTTGGGTGATTTCTCTGTTCGACGCCACGATCCAGCAAATGGTGGCTATCGCTGTCCTCATGCCGATTGTCGCTTCTATGGGCGGCAACGCTGGCACGCAGACCATGACCGTTGCTGTGCGGGCGCTGGCAACGCGTGAGCTTGGCCCGGTGAATGCTGTGCGCGTGGTGTTCCGCGAATGTGCGGTTGGTTTGATCAATGGGTTGTTGTTCGCGGTCATCATCGGGTTGTTCGTTTGGTGGTGGTTTGGCTTTGGCGGGTTGGGGCTGGTTATTGCCATTGCTATGGTCATCAATCTTCTCGCCGCCGCTCTGGCTGGCATATTGCTGCCACTGATACTTGACCATTTCGAATCCGACCCTGCAATATCGGCTGCCGTATTTTTGACAACGGTTACTGATGTCGTAGGTTTT
Source organism: Aestuariivirga sp. (assembly GCA_043757105.1). Lineage (GTDB taxonomy): Bacteria > Pseudomonadota > Alphaproteobacteria > Rhizobiales > Aestuariivirgaceae > Aestuariivirga. The sequence goes on from JAYVPZ010000015.1 coordinate 1,487, forward strand.
TTCTCTTTCCTCGGCCTCGCAACACTGTTTCTTAAAATGGGATTTCTCAAAGCATGATCCGCATTATCGTCATATTACTCATGCTCATTCCTTCGATTGCCTTCGCCCGCGATGCCAAATGGGCTACGCCGATGACGCTGCGAGGTGTGCCCAATCTCAATCAAGTCACGCCAATCCTCTATCGCTCTGCTCAGCCTGACGCTGCTGGATTCCTCAACTTGGCCAAGATGCTCAAGGTTAAAACGGTCATTGATCTGCGCGAAAGCCAAACAGACGTCGCCTATCTCGGTGCTTCAAACATCAAGCCCTTTTATGTGCCGATGAACGCATTGCACATCACCACAGATGAAATCATCGCAGCACTCACCTTGATCAAAGCCCATGAGAGCGAGGGGCCGATTTTGGTGCATTGCCAGCATGGCGCAGACCGCACGGGCGTGGTGATAGCTATGTACCGCATTCTTTATCAAGGTTGGAGCAAGGAGCAGGCCATCGATGAAATGAAAAACGGCGGCTATAATTTCCACGCCATATTTTTCAACATCCCATCCTTTATTAACAACGCTGATATTCCAGCCTTTAAGGCAGCCCTTGCCATTAAGTGATCGTTTCGCTAGAACCCGCCCAAATTCACACTCATTTTAAGGAGTTTCGCTTCCATGGCACGCGTTACCATCGAAGACTGCATCGACAAATTGCCAAACCGTTTTGAGTTGGTTCTCTTGGCCTCGCACCGCGCGCGCGCCATCGGGCAGGGCACGCCCCTCACGATCGACCGCGATAATGACAAGGATCCCGTGGTTTCCTTGCGTGAAATCGCGTCAACCAACATTAATACTGATGATCTGCGTGAAGAATTCATCCACGCCATGCAAAAGCAGGTTGAAGTTGATGAGCCAGAGCCAACTGAAATGCCATTGCTCGGCCATTCCAGCTCAGGCTTCGGCGCACCAGCCTCTAACGAATCGGGCGAGATGGAACAGATGACGGAAGAAGAATTGCTCCGCGGGCTAGAAGGCATGCCACCAGCCGAAAGCCCCGGCAGCCAACGCAACGGGTATTGAACGCATTTAAGGCCGGGCTACACACCCGGCCTTAAATTTTCGGCATAGTTCGCACGTTATTACGGTGACAGTGCTGGACTGCACCCCATAACTGAGACACGATAATTTCTGTGACAGGGTATCTGAGAGGATGCTTTATGACACAGAAGATGATGATAAAAACTTACCCCACGGCGTTTAAAGTTGCGGCCATTGGCAGGATTGAGAAGGGTAAAGCGGTGCTTCATGTTTCGCGCGAACTGGGTGTATCGCGCAAATTGTTACATGACTGGAAGAAGGCTTGGGGGCTGAAGGGTGCTGGTGGTTTGAATGCCAAGCGCGGTCCGAAGCCTGGACCAAAGCTGATCAGACCGATTACTGAGGTGGCGGCCAAGAGCGGTGCTGGCGAGCTTGCACAAGCGCGTGCCCGCATTGCGGAGCTTGAACGCAAAATTGGACAGCAGGCGATTGATATTGATTTTTTTCAAAGAGCCTTGCGCGTTTTAAATACGCCGGACGTTCAGGGCATCCCAACCAGCCA
>JAYVPZ010000016.1:0-3065 GCA_043757105.1 Aestuariivirga sp.
GGAAAATGCCTTCACGTTGCATTTTCTTCTTCAGAACTTTCAAAGCCTGATCAACATTGTTGTCACGAACGATAACTTGCAAGCGAAACCTCGAACTATAAAAAAGTTAAACCATTTAAAAAGGCCCGCTCCAGATCAATCTAATTTTTGACGAGATCGTCAAAAGTCAGAAAAATTGATCGAAAGCAAAAATTAAGGCGCTTTTGATGTTTCTTTGAAACATCAAAACGCCCTAGGGCCTTCATTGCGCCAGTCCCTAACACAAGGCGTCACCCCTGTCGAGGGGTTATCCGGTTATAATGCCCCATTTTACGCCCAGGCCGAGATTCAGTCTTTCCGTAAAGATGAAGGCCCACATTTGGCTCATTTGCCAGCTTTTCCCATTGCGCGGCCTCATCGCCCAGCAAATTGGTCATCACCACGTCAGAATGCCGGAATGTGGCCCCCAAAGGCCAGCCCGCAACGGCGCGGATATGCTGCTCAAACTGCGAAACCACGCAGGCATCCAACGTCCAATGGCCAGAATTATGCACCCTAGGCGCTATTTCATTCACATAAAGCGATTGCCGCCCAACGAAGAACTCAACCCCCATCACACCCACATAATCCAACGTTCCCGCCATGCGCTGCGCCAGATAGACAGCCTCTATAGCCAATTCGACCTCAAGAACCGCAGGCACAGTGGATGTGTGGAGAATATGATTGCGGTGAACATTTTCTGTGGGTTCATAAGCCGCAAAGCTGCCATCCACCCCCCGCGCACAAATCACTGAAATCTCGCGGTCAAAATGCACGAAGCCTTCCAAAATGGCAGGCTGATTCTTCATCTTGGCCCAAGCCGCTTCCACATCAGCCTCAGAATTCAACTTGGCCTGCCCCTTGCCATCATAACCAAAGCGATTGGTTTTGAGGATGCATGGAAATTCAATGATAGGACCAGCCCGCTTGCGCAGCTCTTCAAGCGAATCCACCGACGTAAAATCTGCCGTCATCGCACCCATATCTCGCGCCAGCCATTTTTCCTTCAAACGGTCTTGCGCCACCGACAAAGCTTTTGAACCAGGCCGCACAGGTTTCAGCTTTTCTAAAAACTCCACCGCTGCAACCGCCACATTCTCAAACTCATACGTGATCACATCAACTTCAGCCGCAAACTCCAACAAGGCAGATTCGTCCGTGTACTGAGCAACAATATGCGATGCTGAAACTTGAAACGCCGGGCTATCAACCTCCGGTGCAAAAATGTGACACTTCAACCCCAGTGGCGCTGCCGCCAGCGCCAACATCCGCGCTAATTGCCCGCCACCTAAAATGCCAATCACTGAACCCGGCGGCAAAGCACTCATGCTTCATCCTTGGGAACAGCCGCCACAGATGCCGTCTGTTTGTCCGACCACGCTTCAAGCCGCAGGCACAACGCCTCATCCTGCAACGCCAAAACCCGTGCCGCCAACAAAGCGGCATTAATCGCTCCGGGCTTACCAATGGCCAAAGTTCCAACGGGAATTCCGCCCGGCATCTGCACAATCGAAAGAAGCGAGTCCTGCCCAGACAAAGCTTTTGATTCCACCGGAACACCAAACACTGGCAAAGTGGTCAGTGATGCAGTCATCCCCGGCAAATGAGCTGCCCCACCCGCACCTGCAATAATCACCTTAAACCCGGCAGTCTTCGCCCCCTTGGCAAATTCATACATGCGTTCAGGCGTGCGGTGCGCTGAAACAATTTTGGATTCGTAACCAACTCCCAGAACATCAAGAATATCAGCCGCATGTTTCATCGTGGCCCAATCAGATTGGCTTCCCATAATAATGGCGACGACGGGTTTCATTGTGGTGGTTCCTTCAGGCAATAATATCAGGGATCAACATATTTTCGATTTGCGAAATTTTGTCCTTAATGCCCAATTTCATCTTTTTCAACCGCTGAAGCTGAAGTGGGTCGGCCTTGCCTGAGGCCTCAAATGCAGCAATAGCATCATCCAAATCGCGGTGTTCTTGATAGAGCTGATGCAGCTTTGATCGCAACCGAACTTCTTGAAGCGTATCCATGGCGAGTGTCATTAACCTTTGGTGGGCATTTCAGAATAAAAAATCAACTATGCGCTTGCGAAGCATTCGACAAGCCCCCATTTCTATGTCATCTTCTCGTTGCAATCACCTGTCGTGATTTGCGCGTAGGTTCCCAACCCTTTTAAGCGGAGAATGGAATGAGCCTGAAAAGCCACCTAGATGAACTGATTACCAAACACCAAGCTATGGAAAAAGAGCTTCGTGAAGCCATGATCCACCCAGCCACAACCGATTCGCAGCTTGCTGAAATCAAGCGTCGAAAGCTTAAAATTAAAGATGAAATCACCCGCATAGAGCGTGAAGTGAAACAGGCCGCTTAGAGCGTTTTTGTGGGCTCGATAAGATCCCACAAATTCCCATAGAGGTCACAAAATACCGCCACGGTTCCATAAGGTTCGTGGCGTGGGGGTTCGTTAAACTTAACACCAGCTGCAATCATGCGGGCGTGGTCGTGAGCAAACTTTTTTGTATTCAAAAAGAACCCCACGCGCCCACCTGCCGCATTGCCGACAGCGTCAATTTGCATTTGGCCGACAGCCTTGGCCAGCAGCAATCGAACACCACCGTCATGTGAGGAAACCAAAACCCAGCGCTTGCCATCACCCATATCCGTGTCTTCAACCAGCACAAATCCAAGCGCATCTGTAAACCAAGTAATCGCGGCTTCATATTCATGAACCAAAAATGTAATCGTCGCCAATCCATTCATCGGCTTAAAGCACCGAGAGCTCTTGGTTAAAGCGCTTCACGGAATTTTGTTGCTGTAAATATTGAGCTATCGGACCTGCTACCCACCAACACAATAAAGCAATACCAAAAGCGGCATAACCATCCACCGCATAGTGCCATCCAAGATGCACAGATGATAGAAATATGACAGCCGTAAAACCAAACAAAATGTTACTAAGTGTCCTAGAAATTTGACGAAAGCTCAACGCAACCAAAAATGCCGAGCCATTATGCATCGACGGGAACGCCGAAATCCCAAATGGC
>JAYVPZ010000017.1:0-3057 GCA_043757105.1 Aestuariivirga sp.
AAGGGTTTAATGACAGCAATTATGTATTTCATAGGCGAGCCTTTCTCCAGTTCAGAGCAAAGCATAACAAGACTCGTGCCAGATTCAGATAACTGAATAAGTCATTGTTTTTATGGAGTTTATATAAAACTGCTCGGAATGTTGAACAAATCAATTGGCTAATATTTAAGCAATTTTAATTTTCTGCCTAGTTTTTAGTCTCGTGATTTTGCCTTGGCCTTCAATTTGGCTTCATAGGCCTGCCATATTGAATTTTCTTCTTGTCCTAATTTTGCGAGATAGGCCCAAGTGTAAAGCCCTGTCGCATGGGTGTCACTAAAGACCAAACGGACAGCATAAGATCCAATGGGTTCGACTTTGATGATCGTCACGTGGCGCTTGCCAAAAACCAATTGCTCTTGACCTGGCCCATGGCCCTTAACTTCGGCACTCGGGCTTTCCACGCGCAAATATTCGGCGCTCAAATCGTAGGACTTGCCATCTTCAAAAGTAACCGAAAGCAATGCACCCTTGTCTTTGACGCGAAGTTCGGTTGGCCAAGCATCATTCACGGTTTATTTCTCTGGCCTCGCCCGCCAACATAATGGGAATGCCGTCACGGATCGGATAGGCCAGACCTGCCGCTTTCGAAATCAATTCAGCTTGAGAGGAATCATATTCGAGTCTCGTCTTGGTCACAGGGCAAACTAAGAGTTCAAGCAATTTGGGATCAACTTTGCGGCTTTCCATCATTGCATTCTGCGACTTGTGCCAGGCGATGATTTGGCCAAGGCAAGCTCGGTCAAAGCCACCAAAACATCTGCTCTGGATTTCAAATCAGGTGCTTCAAGCAAAGCCTGCTTGTCGCGGGCGGGGTAGGGTGCCAGCAATGACAGCGTGTTTACCAAAACCTCAGTTGATACGGCTTCAACTTCGTTCCAGTCAGCACTCATATCATTGGCTTCCAGATATTGGCGGAAAGCTTTGATCAACTGGTCGCGGTTCACACTGCGCGCACCCGTCTCACTCACAAAATCAACAGCGAAGGGACGGTAGTCAACTTCTGCTTGGCGGTAAGGTGTACCGACTTTAACTTCTTCCAAAATTGAAAAACGGCAAACGCCAGTAATCGTCACCAACAATCTGCCATCATCGGTTTCTGAGTAGGACGTAATACGACCAGCGCACCCCACAGTTTCTAAATTTTGCGGGTCAGAATCGCCTATGCCATTCGGTTGGATAATTCCGATAATACGATCCGCCTTCATTGCGTCTTCGATCATCAGCAAATAGCGCGGTTCAAAAATATTCAACGGCAAATCTGTGCGCGGCAAAAGCAAAGCTCCTGCCAGCGGAAAAAGTGGAATTTGCTTTGGTAGGTCCGAAGGTTCTCTGTAACGCGATGAAATGGTCATGGGATTCCTTTATGAGAACAATACGGATGAAAGTTTGCGGCGGCCCACTAATGTTGCCTCGTCCTTTGGGCCCCAAGCTTCAAAAAATGAAACCAATTGTTTGCGCGCGGCATCATCATTCCAGCTGCGATTTTTGCGAATGACATGAATCAAATGATCAATTGCCTCTAAACGCTGGTTCGAGCCATTAAGGATGACCGCCATTTCAACGCGCGCCGCCAAATCATCGGGTGTCTTTGCAATCAAAGCTTCCAGCCTTGTCAACTCAGAAGTATCAACTGGATTCAAAGCTAAATCAAGCGCGGCCTTCGCACTGACGATATTTGCATCCTGTTGTTTATCTACAGGTGCCGCCAATAATGTCGCCGTCGCCGCATCAAGCTGTTCAAGTTCAATTTCGGCCTTAACTTTCAGCGCATAAGCTTCAGCTTGGCCGGGTTCGACCTCAATAATTTGATCAGAAATATCAATCACCGCAGCATAATTTTTTTGAGCGAACGACTCCCGCGCCATACCAATTGCCGCTTCAATTTGTTCAGCGCGACCGCCCAATTTGCTGAGTTTGGCGATAAACTGCTTGATCTGCGATTCCGGCAAAGCACCCATGAAGCCATCCACTGGCCTACCATCTACAAACGCGAAGACAGCAGGAATGGACTGCACGCGCATTTGGCTGGCGATTTCAGGGCTCTGGTCAATATCCACTTTGACCAGTTTAATTTTACCTTTGCCTTCCGTCACCAGTCTTTCAAGTATAGGCCCAAGGGTTTTGCAGGGGCCACACCACGGGGCCCAAAAATCAACCAGAACCGGAACCGACTTAGACGCTTCAATCACATCTGCCGCAAAATTTTTAGTGTTGCTGTCTTTGATCAAGCCCTGTGCATCTACCGCAGTATTTTTGAGAATCATCTCATTCATATTCAAAACCTTGTCTCTTCTCTGTTAAAGATAAGAACATGTGTAAGTTAACGCAAGTTTCAACTTACCGCTACAATACGAGGGTTATGGCCGCAGGCCTTTATAAAAGTCAAAAGATCAGGTGCGGCAATTGTCGTAGACGCGTCATTCTTAAGGGGATGAAAATTCATTTGGTTCAACTTCATCATCGCTTCATCAAGGATGACATTGACGCGGATTTGCTTGTCATTAATTAAACTGAAAGGTGTGACTGAACCCGGTGCAATGCCTAACACCTCCATCAGAAGTTCAGGCTTACCGAAAGACAGTCTCCTTGATCCTATTTTAGCGGGGGCGGTTTTTAAATCTATGATTGCATCTTCCAAAGCCACAATGAGCCATAGAACGCCCTTTTCGTCTTTACAAAACAAGTTTTTGCAATGACCGCCCGCCACCTTGACATGAACCTTCTTGGCTTCTTCCACGGTGAAAACAGGTTCGTGATCGAAGGTTTTGGTGACAATGCCTAATTTTTCGAAAAAGGCAAAAAGCTCGGTTCGTGTGGCTGGCATTTGATGTTCTTTACTTTGGTTTTATGAAGTTTGGTGGACGCTATTGCATTTGTTGTTCACTTAGGCAATAACGCGGCTCGTTGAAGCGCACGTACCAAGTTTCAACCGCTCAAGCGGGCGTAGCTCAGGGGTAGAGCACGACCTTGCCAAGGTCGGGGTCGAGGGTTCGAATCCCTTCGCCCGCTCCAGTT
>JAYVPZ010000018.1:0-3042 GCA_043757105.1 Aestuariivirga sp.
TGCCATCGCCATCTCTGCGCAGAACAGTTTGACAATCAAGTCACTCACCCTGTTTTCGCCAGCGGGCATGGGCACAATTGTGGACGGTGATTTCATTGCAGGTTTCTTGGCAGCAAAATCCGAAGCCGCACTTGCCGCACAGATGAAGAAACTGGTCAATGATCCAGCAAACCTTCCATCGTCAATGGTGAAAGCTACACAGGCCGCCCGCGAAGCCGGCCCTGTGGCGCAACGCCAAAGCCAAGTTGCCGCCGGTTTATTTGAAGGTTCAACTCAACTTTTCTCAGTGCGTGCAGAGTTAGCGAAGTACCAAGGGCCGTGCCGTATCATCTTGGGACTGCGAGACGACATCATATCGCCTAAAGAGACAGACAGAAAACTGCCCTCTGGAATTGCTGTTCATCGCCTTGAGAATACGGGCCATTTGCCTTTTCTTGAAGAACAAAATCTCTCTGCCCGCCTGATCGCTGAAACCGTCAGGTCCAGTGGCTGACATATTGGCCCATAGCCCTCGTTCGCTGACGAAGGAAATCGGAACGATCATCATTGATCTTGATGGCACACTGGTTGATAGCGCGCCCGACCTAGGCGACGCGCTGGATGAGTTGATGGTCGAGTACAAGCTGGCACCGATAGGTTTGGACGGTACGCGCAAACTCATTGGGCATGGCATTGATAACCTAGTCAGAAAAGGCCTTGAGCTTCGCGGGCAAACCGTAACATCGCAGGGTCTTGAGGCGGCGGCAACGCGATTTCGCGAACTCTATGGCAAACGCCTGCCCGCACGGGCTGTCGCTTATCCGGGTGTGATGGATGCGTTAAAAGTGCTGAAGGTTGAGAACTGGCGCCTGGTGGTCTGCACCAACAAGTTGGAATCGTTTTCGCGCAAGATTCTCGAAGGTTTGGGACTAGCTGCGTTTTTCGATGTGATCGCAGGGCCAGACACTTATGGTGTCGCCAAGCCTGATCCTCAGCATCTGTTGCGGACGCTACCAGCGCATAGGCCGCTCGGTTACAAGGTCATCATGATCGGCGATAGCGAGGTGGACGTGGAGACAGCGCATGCCGCTGGAATTCCAGTGATCGCCGTGACCTATGGCTATTCAAAAACACCTTTGGCGCAACTCAAACCTCAGGCACTCGCCAACAGTTTTTCCGAAATTCCCATGCTTGTAAATCAGCTGGCAAACGAAAGCAGGACAAAAGCATGCGCGCCGTAGCCTATTCAACTGCTGGACCAATAGACTCGCTCGTCGATGTCGACGTGCCAGAGCCTGTGCTTGGTGACAGAGATCTGCTTGTTGAAGTTAAAGCTGTCTCGGTCAATCCCGTTGACACAAAAGTCCGCCGCAAGGTTTCAGCTCCATCTGGTGAATGGAAGATATTGGGTTGGGACGCAGCGGGGATTGTGATTGCAACCGGACGACATGTGCGGAACTTCAAGATTGGTGACAAGGTTTATTATGCGGGAGATCTCAACCGCCAAGGCACCAATGCCGAACGCCACGCCGTTGATGAACGCATTGTCGGGCACATGCCTACTTCACTTGACTATGCGCACGCAGCGGCTTTGCCATTAACGGCAATCACGGCATGGGAAGTGTTGTTCGACAGGCTTGATGTTAATCGGCCTGTGCCGGGATATGGCGATTCAATTCTTGTCATCGGTGGAGCAGGTGGCGTCTCTTCCATCGCAATCCAACTCGCGCGTCAACTGACATCACTTAAGGTCATTGCAACCGCTTCAAGTGACGCGTCTCGCGACTGGGTCAAACACATGGGCGCTCATTCAGTACTAGATCACCGTGCGCCATTGGACGAAGAAATACGAAAGCACGGGCTTTCTGCACCAGGTTACGTTTTCGGAACAACAGCGACCGGAGATCACCTTGCACAGATTGCTGAGTTAATCGCGCCGCAAGGCCGCTTTGCTGTGATCGACGATCCGGCAGTTCTCGATATCAGTCCCTTCAAGCGCAAGAGTGTGTCAGTCCACTGGGAGTTCATGTTTACGCGCTCCATGCACAAGACTGAGGATATTGACGCACAAGGCAAACTTCTGAACGACGTTGCACGCTTGGTAGACGATGGAAAAATCAAAACGACGTTTGGCCAAAACTTCGGACGGATCAATGCGGCGAACCTGAGACGCGCTCACACGCTGATCGAGAGCGGGCGCGCCAAAGGTAAAATCGTGCTTGACGGTTTTGGCACATAAGTTTGAATAGGTAACACATGACAGGAGAACAAAAATGACACCACTAACAGTTGTTGCCACATTGAAAGCCAAGACAGGACTTGAAAAGAAACTCGGTGACATTCTCAAAACATTGGTTGCGCCAACGCGCGCTGAGAAGGGTTGTCTCAATTATGACATGCACCAGTCTGACGAAGATGCCGGGCTTTACGTTTTCCATGAAAACTGGGCCACGCGGGCCGATTGGGAAGCCCATATGAAAACGCCACATCTTGTCAAATTTGCTGCCATGCAAAGTGATCTTGCTGAAAGCTGGACTTTGTTCAGCGGCCATAATGTTTCCTGATTGAAAGGACTACCATCATGAAAATCAAGTTTTATGCTCACGCCAGTTTCCGTCTCGAGACGGATGATCTAGCCGTTATCACTGATCCCTATACACCAGCACCGGGTAACAGCGGCTTTGATCGTATCGAGGAAGAAGCCGATATCGTGCTGATGAGTTCAGCCACGGATAGCTTCCATTCCGATCCCAGCCACGTAAAGGGCAATCCGATCGTGGTCAACACGCTGGAGCTTCCGCCGGAAGGCAAGAACATCGATAACAAATTGTTTGTGAAGTCCTACCCAGCATGGGAAAGCATGACGTTTGATTACCGCAAGGAATATAACCGCGACCCCGATGCCAATGCTCTCTATCATTTTGAACTCGGTGGCATTCGCTTTTTGCACATGGGCGACACGGGCATTCCCGTGCTGGAAGACCATCTGAAAGAACTTGCAGGCAAAGTTGACGTCTTGCTGGCGCTGGCAGGTGCTCACGCCACGATAGCCCTTGATGAGCT
>JAYVPZ010000019.1:0-11909 GCA_043757105.1 Aestuariivirga sp.
TGGTCTGCACATTGTGGGCAAGCAATCGCACCGCGTTTGCGCTTGCACATGGCCTAAGAGGAAACGCGCTGCAGTGAGGGTTTGATCGGAGGATTGGGGCATTTGAAAATTTCTTATTGAACACGCGCATGCTTTGCAAGTTCAAGTTTTTCAAATTTGACCGATGATGCGTTTATTGCACCACCGGCCCCTGTAGTTTTATGCCTTACATTCTGGTGCAATCTTCATCGCTGCATCAGCATCTTCCTTGGTCGGATAGCTGGGTGCGCCGATGGCCATTGCGGCTTTCTCGTCGGGTTTTGCGTCCGTGACAGCGCACTTCTGTGTTGCTGTATCTTTAGCAACATAGAACTCCGTTGCGGCCAAGGCGGGGAGTGTGAACGCAGCCAAAGCCACACCAGCAATCATCATCTTGCGGATCATTTTATACCTCCAGATTTTTAGACTAAATTGCAAAGACACTCACTGCCTTTGCTGAAGACAAATAGAACTTTGTTGTTTGTTGATAGTGTGAAATTTCTGTGATTATTTCACCATCAAATGTTCTTGCTATGAACAATTTCTATTCGATAAAAAAGCCGACAATGTGAAACTCACATCATCGGCTTAATGGAAGAGATATCGAATGCTGCTGTTATTTGCAGTCGGCGGCTGCCTTCATTGCAGTTTCAGCTTCAACTTTCGTTTTGAAAGTGAGCTTGCCAATCATCATCGAAGCTTTTTCGTCGGGTTTCTTATCGACAACAGCGCATTTCTTAGTTGCTGCATCTTTTGCAACAAAGAAAGCGGCATCAGCGGCCAAAACTGGTGAGGCCAAAACAGCCAAAGCTGCGCCAGCGAGAATCATCTTGCGGATCATGTCTAATCTCCAAATTTTATGTTTTATACGCCGTCAAATATTTTGACCGCGCAACGAAGCAATAGATCAAAAACCACGCGCCAATCATTAAATCGCGATTAAATCGACGTCATGAATATTTGGAAATGTTTATGTTAGTTTTCGAAATAGTTTCGATTAGAGAGTTAGAAAATATTCGAGTTGCATTTCTTCCAAGTTATTTCCCGGACCTCTGCGGTCAACCACGATAAAACGGTTGTTGCCTTGCACGAGCAATGGATGATGCCACGCGCCCTTTGCATAGTTGATGCCTTGTTGGCCCTTGGCTTGGAAGAGGCGGTAGCTGGCTTCAATTTTTGGATCGGTGCAGACAAGAACGAGCCATTCTTCGTCTTGCAACGGAAAAAATATTTGGCTCCCTAGCGGATGTCGCTCCATCAGTTTTATGACTATGGGTTTCGGGCGCGGCGTTGCCGTAACAATGGAGATATTGACCAAGCCACCTTCGTCACTCACGTCAACATTTGCTAGATTGTTGAAACGTTCAGCAAAATGTTGATTGATCAAGAAATGATCAGCGCCTTCCATCTCTACGACATCACCAAATGGGGCAAATGCTGTTTTGGTAAGTGGTTGTGCTTTCAAATTCACAGCGTCGTCATCCCGACGAAAGTCGGGGTCCAGACTTTTGACAGTTGAATTTTTTGAAAGTCTGGATTCCGGCTTTCTCCGGAATGACGGGAATTGGGTGTTACGAAAACAAATTGCATTACTTGTAACTCAGCTTCGCGTGTCGGTTTACATCTTTATAAAGGAGATAGCGGAAGCGGCCCGGGCCGCCAGCGTAACAAGCTTGTGGGCAAAAGGCGCGGAGCCACATGAAATCTCCGGCTTCCACTTCCACCCAATCTTGGTTTAGGCGGTAAACGGCTTTGCCTTCTAGTACATAAAGCCCGTGTTCCATCACATGGGTTTCGGCAAAGGGGATAACACCGCCCGGCTCAAAGTTTACGATGGACACATGCATGTCGTGGCGCATGTCAGACGGGTCAACAAAGCGCGTTGTGCTCCATGCGCCGTTGGTATCGGGCATTACGTTTGGTTTAACGTCTTTTTCATTCACGACAAAGGCTTCAGGAGATTTGATACCTTTCACAGCTTCGTATGATTTTCTGATCCAATGAAACTTCGCGTTAGATATTGAATTATTTTTGACTGTCCATTTGGAAGCTGGTGGAATGAACGCATAAGAACCGCCATTCATGCTGTGTGATTTACGACCAATATTCAGGGTGAATTCGCCCTCTACACAAAATAAAACGCATTCGGCTGAAGCATCAGGTTCTGGCGAAGTGCTTCCACCAGTTGGAGCCACTTCCATAATATACTGCGAAAATGTTTCAGCAAAACCGGATAGCGGGCGGGCGATGATCCAAGCACGCGTCTTATCCCAGAAGGGCAAGTAGCTTGTCACAATATCACGCATCGCGCCTTTTGGGATGACGGCATAGCTGTTTGTGAAAACGGCGCGACCCGTCAGCAGTTCTGTTTGTGGTGGGTGACCGCCACGGGGTGCATAGTAAGTTGGCTTGTTCATTTTGAACCGATGTTTGTTTTGTTGCGTGTCGTGTTAATGTTGCTGTAACCAAGGCATATAATCAAGGCATATAATCAAGGGTTCAATCATGGGAAAGCCATTCTATTTCCAATTTGTTTTCGTTGTGATGGCGGGTCTCTCAGGTCTCCTGCAGGCTAAAGACAGATTAAATTGCGCTGATACGAGCAACATGAGTCAAAGTGAAATGAACATGTGCGCGTATCAAGATTTCTCGGATGCGGACGACGCACTCAATAAAATTTGGCCTGAGGTGAAAGACTACGCCAAACGTGGCGATGAAAACCTAGGCGAAGGCGAAATGACGGGCGCTGGCATGTTGTTAAAAGCTCAAAAGGCTTGGCTGGTTTACCGTGATGCGCAGTGTGAGTTGGAAGGCTTTGCTGCTCGCGGGGGATCCTTGCAGCCTCTGTTAGTTTCAGGCTGCAAGGCCACGCTCACGAATGAGCGACTCAAGGCTTTCAAGGTTTTGCTTGAAGCTGACGGTCAATGATGATTTCAGTCTGTTGAAGACGGCGCAACAAGACTTTGCAGTGTTTTCACGTCTTTGCCTTCAATCGCTCCGAGTACGGCCTTTGCAAGCTGTCGGCCTGCCAGTTTGTGATCTTCACTGATCATCATGATTGCTGGGCGAAACCATGGCATGAAGGGGGAGCATTGTTTCGTGACAATATCAAAATCTTTACCGACAGTCTGGCCCATTTCTTCCAACCCTGAAACCAACGCCATTGTCGTCAACTCACTTTGGGAAACATATCCGTCCGGCGCATCGTTGGCTTCAATAATTGATTTGGTGAATTTGCGGACATCTTCATATGAGGTGTCGATGTTTAATTGAGAAGTCGGAAACTCGGTCAATGCCTGCGCGTGAATGGCGTTGGCAAAACCAAGCATTGAATGATCGTAATAAGAAAGCCCCGGCGGAGGCTTTAAATGTGCAATGCGTTTGCGGCCACGTTCGGCCAGTTTTTCAACGGCAAGCTTGGCAAAAATTTCATTATCGTAATCATGATAGGCATGTTCAATGCCGCAGTTGGTGCGACCGTGGGTGGTGAAGGGAACGTGGTTGTCCAACATATAGCGTACGCGTTGATCATCTGGTTGGGTGCGTGAAATAATGACGCCGTCGGCAAGTCGATTTTCAACCACATAGCGCACAGGCGCCATGGGATCATTCAGTTCATAAGGTGTGACGACCAGGTGATAGGGCGTGCCTGCCAGAACGTCGGAAATGCCATACACCATTTGCTCAACGAGGCCCATGGATGTTCCGTCGGAGTTTAGGATCAAAGTTATCACATTGGTCTTGCCTGTGCGCAAGCGAACGCCAGCGCGGTCTGGCCGGTAACCTGCCTGTTGCGCGGCAAGCTTTACGCGTCTTCGGGTTTCCTCGGCAATTTCAGGATTGTCGCGCAACGCTTGGCTGACTGTCGAGACTCCAAGCCCCGTTATTTCTGCAAGCGAACGCAGAGTGGGGCGAGAAGTTGGTTCTTCATTATTGGCCATAGCAGGGGGCGACACTAGCCAATATCTGAAACGTTGCAACCCCCTAAATAGTATTGTGTAACGCAGCAAAAGAATCTTTTATGAATCGTGATCTGAAACGTTGCAAAAGAGTTTTTTTTCACTTAGCTTGATTTCGATCTTAAAAAGACATGGGCAGAAATTGTCATGGGTTTTAAAAAATTAAATGCTGCTTTGGCACTGTCTGTTTCGCTGTTCGCAGCGGGCGCAGCACGTGCAACTGATTTGGAAGTTACACATTGGTGGACATCTGGCGGCGAAGCCGCAGCTGTTGCCGAATTTGCTAAGGCAGTTGATGCCTCGGGCGATAAGTGGGTGGATGGTGCTATCGCTGGTTCGGGCGACGTTGCACGTCCAATCATCATTTCACGCATTCTCGGCGGCAACCCAATGGGTGCTACTCAGTTGAACCCAGGCAAAGATGCTGATGATCTGATCGCCGCTGGTTTACTTGAAGATATTACAGATGTGGCCACTGCTGGTGATTGGGCCAAAATTTTGCGTCCAGCTTCACAGCTCGCAAGCTGCACAAAAGATAGCAAAGTTTATTGTGTTCCGGTAAACCTGCACTCAACACAATGGATGTGGACAAACCGCAAGGTATTTGAAGATGCAGGCATTGCACCTCCAAAGAACTGGGGTGAACTTGTTGCGGTTGCTCCAGCTTTAAAAGTTAAGGGCATTCAACCTCTGTCACTCGCTCAAGGCTGGCCAGTTGGCTTGCTCGTGGACGACGTTCAAATGATTGATCGTGACTCGGTCAACCAAATTAACGACACGTTGGCAGCATTTGTGGCTGACCCAGCGATGACGCCTGCTGCTGCTCAAGCGAAGTTTGTTGACATAATTAAGAACGCACCGAAGTAAGTTCTTTTTGATCTGAAAACTTTAGGCGGGTCCGGCTTTCTCGTAAAAGCTGGGCCCGCTGTTTACTCTGAATTTGGTGGGGAGTGGGAGCAGATGGATCGGCCAAATCCGTTATTTAGAAACTTGTCTTCTAAAATTGCATCAATACCGATGATGCTTATTGTGCTCGGCGTGTTCGTCGGGGGCACCGCATGGACGGTTTTGTTTTCGTTCACCAACATCAAAATTTTGCCGCTGTTCACGCCGCGTGAATGGATAAACGGTTACGTAGGATTGGCCAACTATAACCGCCTGTTTAAAACGGACCGCTGGATGGATTGTCCCGCTCTCTCAAAAATCGGAACTGATGCGTGGCAACTAAAATGCTCAGGCGCGTTGCCTAACGTTGTTACCTACGCTGTGCTTTCGATTATTTTGTCGATTTCAATTGGGTTTTTGCTCGCTGTATTTATGGATCAAAAAATCCGTTTGGAAGGCATGTTCCGCACGATCTATCTTTATCCTTTTGCACTGTCTTTTATCGTAACAGGCCATGTGTGGGCGTGGATTTTGTCACCTGAATATGGTTTGCAAGCAGGCGTTCGCCTACTCGGGTGGACCAGTTTTTCATTCGGCTGGATCGCTGATCGTCAGATGGTGATGTATGCCATTGTGATTGCTGGCATCTGGCAAGGTTCGGGATTTGTCATGGCCCTCATGCTGGCTGGACTTCGCGGCATTGACGAAGAAATTTGGAAGGCCGCAAAGATTGACGGCATTTCGACGTGGCGGACTTATCTTCAAATTGTTCTGCCAATGATGAAGCCAGTCATGGTCACAACATTTGTGATCGTGGCTTCCGGTGCGGTTCGGATTTATGATCTGGTGGTGGCGATCACTGATGGTGGGCCGGGTATTTCATCAGATGTCCCCACCCGTTACATTTATCAAAATTTCTCGGCCAATTTGGGGCAGTCATTGGCCGCATCCACTTGCATGTTGGTTGCTATGGCCTTCATTTTGATCCCTTGGATTAGAATGGAATTTGGCAAGAAGGGCTAAAAAATTATGTCGAATTCAACTTTAACAGCGATAGTTCCATCAGGACGAAAGCCTCGGAAATTAATTTCCACTGAGCGCGTTGTGGTTTACTCGGTGCTCACGCTTTGCGCGTTGTTTTTCCTGTTTCCACTTTATATTATGGTAATCACGTCGCTGAAGGATATTGAGGCCATTCGCAGTGGTAATATCTTTATACCAACCATGAATCCAACATTTTCGGCTTGGGCGAAGGCTTGGGACAGCGCATGCACAGGGCTTTATTGCGAGGGCATAAAAGTTGGTTTTTGGAATTCCGTTCGCATCACTTTTCCAAGCACAATTGTGTCAATCGCAATTGCTTCGATAACAGGCTATTCATTGGCGAATTGGCCATTTAAATTTTCAGAAGCTTTTTTTACTGTTCTTTTGGTGAGCTCCTTCATTCCCTATGTCGTGATGCTCTATCCGTTAGTCATCATCACACGTTGGCTTGGCATTTATTCTACTTTGCCAGCGGTGGTTTTGGTTCACACAATTTTTGGTCTGCCGATTTTAACACTGCTGTTTCGGAATTATTTTTCATCTTTACCACAAGAACTTTTTAAAGCGGCCCGGGTTGATGGAGCAGGTTATTGGCGCATTTTCTTTCAAGTGTTTGTGCCTATGTCAGTTCCGATTTTTACGGTGGCCGTTATCTTGCAAATCACCGGCATCTGGAACGACTTCCTGTTTGGTGTGATTTATGCTGGGCCTACGAATTATCCGATGACGGTGCAGCTCAACAACATTGTGAATTCGGTGCAAGGTGGCAAGGAATACAATGTTGATATGGCAGCAACTATTTTGACGGGCATTGTACCGCTGGCAATTTACTTCTTCTCAGGCAAATATTTTGTACGCGGCATCGCAGCTGGCGCAGTTAAGGGTTGATACTATGAAAGCAAATTCCACTGCCAGCGTTTCGGTTCGGGGCTTGGCGCTCAGTTATGGCGCCGTGCAAGTTCTCAAGGCGCTTGATTTGGATATTATGGATGGCGAGTTTTTGGTTCTGCTCGGTCCATCTGGCTGCGGCAAATCCACATTGCTGAATTGTATTGCGGGGCTTCTTGAGCCTTCGCATGGTTCGGTTTTTATCAAGGGTAAAAACGTAACATGGGAAGAGCCGAAAGATCGCGGCATTGGCATGGTGTTTCAATCCTATGCGCTTTATCCGCAAATGACTGTTGAGCGGAATCTTTCATTCGGTCTTAGGGTTTCGGGTTTGCCGAAAGAAGAAATTGAAAAGCGTGTGAAACGTGTTGGAGACATGTTGCAGCTGGGTGAATTGTTGCAACGCAAGCCTTCTGCACTTTCAGGCGGACAGCGCCAACGCGTGGCCATTGGCCGTGCTTTGGTGCGCGATGTGGATGTGTTCTTGTTTGATGAACCACTTTCAAATCTTGATGCCAAGCTTCGCGCTGAACTGCGCGGAGAAATTAAGCGCTTGCATCAACGTCTTGGCAACACGATGATTTATGTGACCCATGATCAGATTGAAGCGCTGACATTGGCTGACCGTATTGCCGTGATGAAAGGTGGCAGCATTCAGCAATTGGATGCACCGCAAACGATTTATAACAAGCCGAAGAATAAATATGTGGCGGGCTTCATCGGTTCACCCTCGATGAATTTCTTGAAGGCTGATATTGATGGGGCAGGCCCCAAAGCCACGCTCAAATTGGCCGATAGCAAATTGAGTTTGAAAGATTACGTGCCCGATGCGCCGATGATGCCGAAGGCAGTTGATTTTGGCGTGCGGCCTGAACATATCCGCATTAATGCAGGCGCTGAAGCTGGCCTTTCTGAATCCATTAAAGCTGTGGTCGATATTGTGGAGCCCATGGGTTCAGACAGTTTAATCTGGCTCAATATGGCAGGCCAAACCATGTCAGCGCGTGTTGAATCTAACATGGTTTATAAGCCGGGTGAAAAAGTGACTGTGCGCTTCCGCGTGGGCCTCGCATCCCTATTTGATGGGGCGACGGGCGACCGCGTTTAAATCATGATTGATTTGGCAGGCCAGTGGGAAATCAAGAGTGCTGACGGCAAGCATAAGGCTGCATATCAGGTGCCCGGCGATGTGCATTCGTCGCTGATCACTGCGGGCATAATTCCTGATCCCTATATTGGCCGCAATGAATATGATGTGCGCTGGGTGGCCGAGCAAGATTGGATTGCCACGCGCGAGTTTGATTGGGCAGGCGAAGGCCAGTGGCATCTGGATATTGATTATCTTGATACAGTCTCCGAAATCAAAATCAACGGCAAGTCGGTGTTGAAGGCGGACAATTGTTTCAGGCGTTATCAGCCTGAGGTGACCAAAGCGCTGAGGCGCGGTCAAAACAAAATCGAAATTCGGTTTTTTTCGAATGTGAAAGAATCTGCTAAACGCCAGGCGGCACAACCTTATTATGTGCCTTATTCCACTAACAACTGCCCGATCCCCGACAGCAACATGCTGCGCAAACCCGCTTGTCATTATGGCTGGGATTGGAATTTAGCAATTTTGCCTTTTGGAGCTTATGGGCGACTGAGGCTCATTAAAGAGAAGCCTGGTCTCTATTGCCACGGCATTCGATTTGAGCAGGTTCATCTCCCCAACGGAAAAGTGAAACTTGATTTCAATGTGTATTTGGCCAATGGCGTTAGTGGGAAGTCATATCATCTCAAAGCTGCAATTGGGAATGAAGCGAAACTAGTTCATTTCAAGCTTGACTCTCCTTGGCATGTTGCTGAATTCACTTTTGAAATCGACAAGCCAAAACTTTGGTGGCCAGCTGGTTCCGGTGAACCGCATCTCTATGAGTTGAAAATCGAATGCGGCAACCACATCGAAACACGCCGTATCGGCCTCCGTCAAATCGAACTGATCAATGAGAAAGATGAAGTCGGCGCGCGCTTTGCTTTCCGTGTGAACGGCAGAGAAATCTTTTGTCGCGGCGCGAATTGGATTCCAGCCGATGCGTTACCATCGCGGGCCACACCGGAACTCACACGTAAACTTCTGCAAGCCGCTGTTGATGCCAACATGAACATGATCCGTGTTTGGGGCGGCGGCTATTATGAGCAAGATTGGTTCTATGATCTCTGCGATGAGTTGGGCCTGATGGTCTGGCAGGATTTTCAATTCGCCTGCAACCTCTATCCGGCCGATGAGAAATTCTTAAGGGAAGTTCGGAACGAGGTTTCGTATCAGACGGACAGGCTTCACCATCATGCCTGCATCGCATTATGGTGCGGCGACAATGAACTCATTGGTGCATTGAATTGGTTCCCTGAATCTCGTGCCAACCGCGACCGTTATCTCGCCGCTTATGACAGATTAAATCACACAATTGAACGTGCAGCGGTAAGCGGCAGTCGCAAAACCATCAACTGGTGGCCTTCATCCCCATCTTCTGGCCTGCTCAACTTCGGGGATGCGTGGCATGATGATCGGTCGGGGGATATGCATTTCTGGTCGGTGTGGCATGAGGGCAAGGATTTTGAGCACTACAGGGACGTCAATCCGCGTTTCTGCTCGGAGTTTGGGTTTCAGTCTTATCCATCGCTGCACATCGTCAAGCAATTTGCGACCGGCGAAGAGGATTTGAATATTTCGTCCGCCGTGATGGAAAGTCACCAAAAAAATAAGGGTGGCAATGCTCGGATTGCGGAAACCATGTTCCGCTATTTCCGCTTCCCTACGGATTTTGGAAATTTCTGTTATCTCTCTCAAGTGCAGCAAGGTCTGGCCATTAAAACTGCCGTTGAATATTGGCGCAGTTTGAAGCCGCATTGCATGGGCACGCTTTATTGGCAGCTGAACGACACGTGGCCTGTGGCCTCATGGTCATCACTCGATCATGGCGGCGGGTGGAAACTGATGCATTATATGGCCAAACGGTTTTATGCGCCGGTTGCAGTGATGGCACTGCCGGATAAGAAGAGCGGTGGCATCGTCGTCAAAGCGGTGAATGACCGCCTGACCATGCAGAAGCTTTCATTGAAACTCAGCACGCTTGATCCAGTAGGTAAGGCCAAACATTTGAAAGATGTTAGCGCTAATATTCCAACTGATAGGGCTGTCGAAATTACCAAGTTGAAAAAGGGTGAGTTGCCCGCAGGCCATATTCTGATCCTTGATTATGAAGCTGCCGATGGCAGCAAAGGTCGGGTGCATTTTGCGAATGAGCCTTATAAGGCGATGAACATCATTGATCCGCAAATCACCCACAGCGCAAAAAATCAAAGATGGCAAATTGCATATCGCACTTGCCACAAAAAATGCCGCGCTTTTTGTGACCGCTGAAACGGGTGTGTTTGGTAGCTACTCCGACAATGTACTCGACATGCTTCCGAACGAAAAAGCTGAAATCATTTTCACGCCTGACAACGCAGCCGATCTCGAAGTTGCGCAGCAAAATCTTATCATTCGCAATCTCTATTCATCATCGCATTAAGGAGGCCACCTCATGCCAAAAAGAATTTCATTCCAACTTTATTCTGCCCGCAATTTTGAACCTTGGGAAGACGTAGTGGAGCATCTGGCCAAATGTGGCTACAAAGAAGTTGAAGGCTTCGGCGCAAACTATGAAGACGCAGCCGCGACGCGGGCTTTGCTGGATGCAAATGGACTGACTATGCCGACTGGTCATTTCTCCGTTGATATGTTGGAGAAAGAGATCAAAAAAGTTGTGAAGATCGCAACCACTTTTGGCATGCGCAATATTTATTGCCCTTTTGTTATGCCTGATCAACGCCCGAAATCGGCTGGTGGTTGGAAGTCTTTTGGCAAGCGTCTTGGAGAAATTGGTAAGAATATCCGCAGCGAAGGTTATGGCTTCGGCTGGCACAATCATGATTTTGAATTCAAGAAATTGTCTGATGGCTCCATGCCGCATGAACGTATTTTTGAGGGCGGTCCGATGCTGGATTGGGAAATTGATATTGCCTGGGTGGCGTTTGCAGGTCAAAATCCAGTAAAGTGGATCAAGGCCTATGGCGACCGGATTACTACAGCTCATATTAAGGACAACGCTCCTAAGGGCGAAAACCAAGATCAACATGGCCAAGCTGATGTGGGTGCGGGCACTCTCAAATGGCTGGAGATATTCAAAGCGCTAAAAGCCACACGCTGCACGACTTATGTGGTGGAGCATGATAATCCGAAGGACTTTAAGTCATTTGCGAAGAACAGTTTTAATTATTTGTCGAAGATTTGACTTAACTAGCCCCTCCCCCTTGTGTGGGGAGGGGTTGGGGTGGGGGTCGCATTGGCCTCTGCTCATCCCCACCCGGCGCGAAGTCGCGCCACCCTCCCCACAAGGGGGAGGGGCTAAAAAAGGAAAACAAACATGACAAAGACACTCGGTGTTGGCATTATTGGATGCGGGAATATTTCTTGGGCTTACTTAACGCTGGCCAAGCAATTCAAACATATTGAAGTGAAGGCTGTGGCCGATGTGAATATGGTTTCGGCGGAAGCGCGCGCCAAGGAATTCGGTGTGAAGACGCAAACTGTGAAGGCGCTTTTGCAGAATGATGACATTCAGATTGTGTTGAACCTCACAGTGCCGGCTGTGCACTATAAGGTTTCAAAACAAATTCTTGATGCTGGCAAGCATGTCTATTCGGAAAAGCCGCTGACACTTTCATATAAAGATGCGTTGGCCTTGCAAAAATATGCAACCAAGAAAAAGCTGCGGGTCTGCTCGGCGCCCGATACGTTCTTAGGCTCATCGCACCAATTGGCTCGTAAATCGATTGATGATGGCAAGATCGGGAAGATCGTTTCTGGCACCTGTCATTTTATGGGGCCAGGCATGGAAATGTGGCATCCGAACCCAGATTTCTTTTTCCTGCCCGGCGGTGGTCCAATGCTAGATATGGGGCCTTATTATATTTCAAACCTGGTGAACCTCATCGGCCCAGTCAAGCGTGTTACAGCGCTTGCAAACACAGGCCGCAAAACCCGCACCATCAGCAATGGCCCGCGCAATGGCGAAGTGTTGAAAGTGAAAACGC
>JAYVPZ010000020.1:0-11892 GCA_043757105.1 Aestuariivirga sp.
CAGGCTTTCACGAAGAAGCTCATGAAGCCCAATTTCACGCCGTGCTTTTTCTCAAACACATCTTTGAACTGATTGCGCATGGCCATCACTTCGGTCATATCGACCTCGTTAAACGTAGTCAGCATGGCGGCGGTGTTTTGTGCGTCTTTCAAACGGCGTGCGATGGTTAAGCGGAGCCTCGTCATCTTCACGCGCTCTTCGCCGCCAGATGAAATGGGTGCTGCAGGCATGGCAACTGGAGCGAGCACGGGTGCAGCTGGTTTTTCCAAAGTGGCGATCACATCGCCTTTGGTAATGCGGCCGTCTTTGCCTGTGCCGGAAATCTCGGCGGGATTGAGATTGTTTTCGGCTACAGCTTTGCGGACGGCTGGCGACAATGTTGTTTCGGCGGCTTTGACAGCAACAGGTGCTGGTACAGCAATCGGTGCGGGTTTGGCGGCGGGAGCTGCGGTTGCGCCAGCTGCACCTTCCAAAATTGAACCCAGCAAAGCACCCACATTCACTGTTGTGCCCGCAAGCACATTGATCTTCTCCAGCTTGCCTGATGCGGGCGCTGGAACCTCAACTGTTACCTTATCAGTTTCAAGTTCCACCAACGGCTCATCAACTTTAATAGCGTCGCCTTCATTTTTAAACCACTTGGCGATTGTTGCTTCAGTAACGCTTTCGCCCAAAGCAGGCACACGGATTTCTTTACTCATTTTATTCGTTCCTTATGCCAGCGCTTCGTCGAGGAAGGCTTTGAGTTCTTTCAGATGGCGGCTCATGAGGCCAGTGGCGGTGGATGCTGATGCAGGCCTGCCCACATAACGCGGGCGTGGGTTTTTAACTTTTATGAAATCGAGAACGCGTTCGAGATTGGCTTGCGCGAAACTCCAAGCACCCATGTTCAATGGCTCTTCCTGACACCACACGAATTCCGCTTTGGGAAAGCGCGCCAATTCCTGCGCCAGCACCTTGTGCGGCCAAGGATAAAGCTGTTCCACACGCATCAGATAAATATCATTTTTGCCTGATTGTTCGCGCGCTTCATAAAGATCAAAATAAACCTTGCCCGAACATAGGACGACACGACGAATTTTATCATCCTTTACGATTTTAATTTTTTCACTTTTCAAAAACTCAGCATCGTCCCACAAGATACGGTGGAAAGATGTTTGTTCACCCATTTCCTCTAGAGTCGAAACAGCCCGCTTATGGCGCAGCAGAGATTTGGGCGTCATCAAGATCAATGGCTTTCTAATTTCACGCTTCAGCTGACGGCGCAAAATATGAAAGTAATTGGCTGGCGTGGTGCAATTGGCCACTTGCATATTATCTTCCGCACACAGTTGCAAAAAGCGTTCAAGCTTTGCCGATGAATGCTCAGGCCCTTGGCCTTCATAGCCATGCGGCAGCAAGCATACGAGGCCCGACATGCGCAACCATTTGCGCTCGCCTGATGAAATAAACTGGTCGAACACCACCTGCGCACCATTGGCAAAATCACCAAACTGCGCTTCCCACAATGTCAGTGCATTAGGTTCGGCTAATGAATAACCATATTCAAATCCGAGGACTGCTTCTTCCGAAAGCATCGAATTGATCACTTCGATTTTTGTGGTCTGGTCTTTTTTCAAATGATTGAGCGGCGTGTAACGTTTCTCCGTCTCTTGATCGACCAACACGGCATGACGTTGCGAGAATGTGCCGCGTTGCACGTCTTGGCCTGACAGCCGAATTTTGAAACCTTCGCTTAATAGAGAACCAAAAGCCAAGCTCTCGGCGGAAGCCCAATCAATGCCTGTTCCATCTTCAATCATTTTGCGGCGTGCATCCAACACCCGCTGCATGGTTTTATGGGCTTTGAAGATTTTTGGAATTTTGGTGAGCTTGAGTCCCATCTCGCGCAGACTGACAATTGGAATACCAGTTAAGCCACGACGTGCATCATCAAGGTCTGCGGCCACTTTGAGGCCCGCCCAACGGCCATCCAACCAATCGGCTTTATTGGCTTTATAGGCAGTGGCAACTGTCATCGCATCATCAAGGCGCGTGCGATAAGCGGCCTTCATGGTTTCAAATTCTTCTGCTGTGATGGTGCCGTTGGCGATTAGGCGCTTTCCATAAATATTGACCACGGATTCATGCACGGCAATTTTTTTATACATGAGCGGTTGCGTGAAACTGGGCTCGTCGGTTTCATTGTGGCCAAAGCGCCTGTAACAGAACATGTCGATGACGACTGGCTTTTTGAATTTCTGACGAAACTCGGTGGCCACTTTGGCGGCAAACACCACAGCTTCAGGATCATCACCATTGGCATGAAAAATCGGTGCTTCGATCATCTTGGCGATGTCACTTGGATAGGGCGAAGAGCGCGACCAAATAGGGCTGGTAGTAAAGCCGATTTGATTGTTGACGATGAAGTGAATTGATCCGCCGGAACGATGTCCCTTGAGGCCAGACAATCCAAAACATTCGGCGATCACACCTTGGCCCGCAAATGCGGCATCTCCATGGATCAGCAAAGGCAATACTGTAATGCGTTCTTTATCGCCTTTTTGGTCTTGCTTGGCTCGGGCTTTGCCGAGCACCACGGGGTCAACAATTTCGAGATGAGATGGATTGGCTGTGAGTGACAGATGCACCGTGTTGCCATCAAACACACGGTCGGATGATGAACCCAAATGATATTTCACATCGCCTGAACCTTCCACATCATCTGGCGTGGACGAGCCACCTTGGAATTCATGGAAGATGGCGCTGAAAGGTTTTTGCATCACGTTAGCTAAAACATTCAAGCGGCCACGATGCGCCATGCCTAATACAATATCGCTAATTCCCAGCTGTCCGCCGCGCTTCATGATTTGCTCCAAAGCAGGGATCATGCTTTCGCCGCCATCCAAACCAAAGCGCTTGGTGCCGACATATTTTACATTGAGGAAATTCTCGAAACCTTCGCCTTCAATCAACTTATTGAGGATGGCCTTCTTACCTTCGGGCGAAAAAGTAATTTCTTTGTCTGGACCTTCAATGCGCTCTTGCAGCCAGGCTTTTTGTTCAGGGTCGGAGATATGCATGAACTCGACACCCAACGTTCCACAATAGGTGCGGCGTAGAATGTCGATGATCTGGCGGATGGTGCCTTTTTCAATGCCTAATACATTGTCAAGAAAAATGGGGCGGTCGAGATCAGGTTCCATGAAACCATAAGATGCTGGATCAAGCTCTGGCTGAGGTTTTGGTTCTTTTTGTTTTAGCGGATCAAGATCAGCTGCCAAATGTCCACGCATCCGGTATGCCCGGATCATCATCAGCGCACGCACCGAGTCCATCGTGGCTTTTTTGATTTCTTCGGGGGAAACGGTGGGAGCAGCAGGAACAGCGGCGATCGGTGCAGCTGGTTTGGCGCGGGCATCAATCTTGGGCGCTAAGGTTTTTTCATAAGCCGCCCAGTTTCCATCGAGTGCAGCGGTTAATTCGTCGGATGGTTTAGGTGGCCAATCGCGCCTTGCCCAAGACGGGCCGCTGGTACTTTTGGTATGCTCATTGAGACCTTGAAAAAAAACCCGCCAATTCGGGTCAACCGAGGCGGGATCATTCAGATACTGTTGGAATAAATCTTCAACAAATTTGGCGTTGCCGCTATAAAGAAAAGAGGACTGCTCCAAAGCAGCCGTCACGTCTGTCTTATTCATATCCGCCGTCCCTTGGTTACAACCGTTTTGGCACAACCGCCTCAGTCGGGTGGGCGCAATCGCCCCGTTACCTTAGTATTTCCGTTTCGTAGCTTGTATATATGGCTAAATTATTATCGTTTCAACTTTTTCATCAGGGTTTCACCTAAAAGTGCGGGCGAATCCGAAACGGCAATGCCTGCGCGCTTCATCGCGTCTATTTTGGATTCGGCCCCACCCTTTCCTCCAGAAATAATAGCACCAGCATGGCCCATGCGCCGTCCTGCAGGCGCCGTTCGGCCTGCAATAAATCCAGCCATGGGCTTTTTGATTTTAGATTTACGGATGAATTCGGCTGCGTCTTCTTCCGCTGATCCGCCGATTTCGCCGATCATGATGATCGATTCCGTTTTGTCATCGGCCAAGAACATTTCCAGCATATCGATAAATTCCGTGCCCTTCACAGGATCTCCGCCAATGCCCACAGCAGTGGACTGACCGAGGCCTGCTCTCGTGGTTTGGAATACAGCTTCGTAAGTGAGCGTGCCAGAGCGCGAGACGATACCCACGGAACCTTTCTTAAAAATATTGCCCGGCATGATGCCGATCTTGCATTGGCCCGGCGTTAAAACACCTGGGCAATTCGGGCCAAGCAAGCGCGATTTAGAACCGACTAAAGCTCGCTTCACTCGCACCATATCCAAAACCGGAATGCCTTCGGTAATGCAGACGATCAAAGGAATTTCCGCATCAATGGCTTCGAGGATTGCATCAGCCGCAAATGGAGGCGGCACATAGATGACGGAGGCATCAGCCGCTGTATGTTCGCGCGCTTCCATCACAGTGTCATAGACGGGCAGGCCCAAATGCTGGGTGCCGCCCTTACCCGGTGTCACGCCCCCTACCATCTGCGTACCATACGCAATGGCCTGCTCGGTGTGGAATGTCCCAACATTACCGGTGATGCCTTGGCAGATGACGCGTGTTTTCTTGGTGACGAGAATGGACATGGTGTCAAGTTGCCTTAAAGGGGTTGATAGCGGTGACCGAGCCGTATTTCTGGCCGTGATTTAAATCTTCAGTGTAAATAGTGGGGGCGTTAATGGCTTCAGCTGCAGCGATAAGAGCGGCGTCCCAATAGCTAATTTGGTAGCGATTTGAATGGCTGATCGCATTCTGCACGATCACATGGTCAACAGGCACGACTGGAACAAGGCAGAGTCGGTCGATCCAATCGGCTGCTGCTTGTTGTGAGAGTGGTATTTGCATCGCCTTCTTTTTTTGACAATTCACATAAAACTCGGCCAGCACTTGTCCTGAAATTGCATAATTCCCCTCGCCGATAATATCCCACGAAAGGCTATGCTTGCGCGGTTCGTCGAACGCACCTGACGCGGCATAGAGCAATATGTTGGTATCAACAAAGGCTTCAACGCTCATAGAGGCTTGCCCGATCAAATTTCCAGTCGGGACCCAGTCGAGATTCAGTTTTCAAGCTCATTTCGCGCAGTTCCGCCATCGCTTCTTTGGCGCGTTTGCGTTGAGAGGTGATGCTGACCAGATAGTCGCGCACCAACGCATTCACCGTTGTTTTGCGCTCAGCCGCAAATACTCGCGCTTCGTCCAAAATCTCGTCGGGCATATTCAAAGTAATGTTGCTCATGATTACGTCCTTTTGACACAGTATATGTGTAACTGTGTAAAACTTCAACTATTAAAAACGCCGATGACACCTTGGCAGATGACTTTGGTTTTGTTGGTGACGAGGATGGACATGTTCAGCAGCCCTCTTTGCGATCAATGCTAACTTTCTGATCGGGCCAGTGCACATTCCACTCGGCCTTTCTTTTTTGATTGTCTACACCCCAATTCCACAAATCCTCTAATGCCCGTCCATAGTCAGGTCTGGGGATCGCGTCTTTGGCAATGGGGTTGCGTACAGCTCTAATTCCCGATGAATGATTTTTGACCAAGTGCCATATACCATCACTTTGTAGGTTGAGTAGCCGAGCCTTTTGGGAGTCGGTGGTTACGATTAATGCAGCACGACTGTAAGCAACCATAACATTTCTAAATGCTTCTTTTTTCGCTGATGTAGCATTTTTAAAGTCGAAGCCTTTAGTAAAAATCGTTTGATGCCTGTCTTTCCTCAACTCTTTTGTTCCTATATGCGCAAATATTTCAGCAAATACCGCATTGTCTG
Source organism: Aestuariivirga sp. (assembly GCA_043757105.1). GTDB lineage: Bacteria > Pseudomonadota > Alphaproteobacteria > Rhizobiales > Aestuariivirgaceae > Aestuariivirga. The sequence continues at coordinate 5,863 of JAYVPZ010000020.1, forward strand.
TTTGACCGTTTGTGACTTGGAGTGTTTCGGTCAAGGCATTGAGAGTACGATAGTATACCGCAACCGCAGCCCATGCAGCTATTGCAGCAACAAAGGTCCAGATAGTCGACCAAGGCCAACACCAAACCCAATCCCAAAAACTAGTCACGCCGCGTCCTTCACAGCTTTGACAATTTTCTTCGCGGCGTCATTCAGATCGTCGGCGGATAAAACATTGAGACCCGAGTCCGTAATGATCTTTTTCCCCAAATCAACATTGGTCCCCTCAAGGCGCACCACCAGCGGAACCTTCAATCCCACATCGCGCACAGCTGCCACGACACCTTCGGCGATGACATCACATTTCATGATGCCGCCGAAAATATTGACGAGGATGCCTTTGACCTTGGTATCGGCGGTAATGATCTTAAACGCCGCGGTTACTTTTTCTTTGGTTGCACCTCCGCCCACGTCGAGGAAGTTGGCGGGTTCGGCGCCGTAGAGCTTGATGATGTCCATGGTCGCCATAGCAAGGCCAGCGCCATTGACCATGCAACCTATGGAACCATCCAAGGCTACATAAGATAAATCATATTTTGAGGCTTCGATTTCTTTGGGGTCTTCTTCGGTCAGATCACGAAGGGCGACAATATCAGGGTGGCGGGCCAAGGCGTTGCCATCAAAATCCAGCTTGGCATCAAGGCACACAAGCTGATTATCTTTGGTCACAACCAATGGATTGATTTCCAACATGCTCATATCGCATTCAGTGAAGGCCTTATAAAGCTGGCCCATCATCTTCACACATTGTTTGCCGAGATCGCCATCAAGCTTCAACGCGGCGGCGATGCGGCGGCCAACAAAGGCTTGATAACCAGAGGCGGGATCAACTTGGATGGTCAAGATTTTTTCTGGGCTGTTATGCGCCACATCTTCAATGTTCACGCCGCCTTCGGTGGAGGCGATATAAGCGATGCGCGATGTTTCACGGTCAACCAACATTGAGAGATAAAGCTCGCGAGCAATGGCCGTGCCTTCTTCAATATAAAGCCGTTGCACAATTTTGCCTTCTGGGCCAGTCTGGTGCGTGACCAAATTCATGCCCAACATGCGAGTAGCTTCGGCTTTGACATCAGCGATGGATTTCACAACCTTCACGCCACCGCCCTTGCCGCGCCCACCTGCGTGGATTTGAGCTTTAACCACCCACACGGGGCCGGGCTGACTTTCGGCCACTTTCACGGCTTCATCAACAGTAAAGGCCGCGCCACCCTTACCCGTGGCCACGCCGAATTTGCGCAAAACTTCTTTGGCTTGATATTCGTGAATATTCATTATGCTAGTTCCGGTGCTAAAGTTTTTGCAGCAGTCATCAGCCCATGCACAGCATCGACTGATTTTTGGAAACCTAGTTTTTCTTCGGCATTGAGTTGCACCTCAACAATTTTCGCAACACCATTTTGACCAATGATCACTGGCACGCCGACATAAGTTCCATTCACACCATATTGGCCCGTCAAATGCGCAGCACAAGGCAGTACGCGGCGGAAATCTTTGAGATAGCTCTCAGCCATGGCCACTGCGGAAGAGGCTGGTGCATAATATGCCGAGCCGGTTTTAAGCAGACCCACAATTTCAGCGCCGCCATCACGGGTGCGCTGAACAATCTGGTCAATCTTTTCTTGTGTGCTCCAACCCATTTTGATGAGATCAGGAACTGGAATGCCCGCCACCGTCGAATAACGAGTCAGGGGCACCATCGTATCGCCATGACCACCCATCACGAAGGCGTTCACATCTTTGACTGAAACATTGAATTCTTCTGCGAGGAAATGTTGAAAGCGCGCCGAGTCTAAAACACCCGCCATGCCGATCAGCATGTGAGTGGGAAGACCAGAGAATTTTTGCAAGGCCCACACCATCACGTCCAATGGATTGGTGATGCAAATCACAAATGCATTTGGCGCATGGGCTTTAAGGCCTTCGCCAACAGCTTTCATCACTTTCAAATTAATACCAACCAAATCATCGCGGCTCATGCCGGGTTTGCGCGGCACACCAGCGGTCACGATGCACACATCAGCGCCAGCAATGGCTTCATATGAATTGGTGCCTGAAAGTTTGGCGTCAAAACCTTCAACGCCACCAGATTGCGAAAGGTCAAGCGATTTGCCCTGAGGCAGACCTTCGGCAATATCAAACACTACGACATCGCCTAATTCTTTGAGTGCGATCAAATGGGCCAAAGTGCCCCCAATCATGCCACCACCAATCAGGGCGATTTTCTTACGAGCCATTGTGATATTCCTTAATGTTGCACTGCGATATTGAAGATGATCTAGCCCCCTTGGCCTTCACCATCAAGTCATTTTGCGGTCAGCTCCACCAACTGGCAGATTGCATTTCATTCAACCGTGAAATGGTGCGGGCAAACTCATTGAAATGTTGGCCTGCGAGATATAGCCTTTCAGGTGCGGCGGCGGCAGAGATGACAAGTTTAATTTTGGCATCGTAAAAAGTATCAATCATCAATACGAAGCGTTTGGCCTCATTGCGGTTGCTGGCTTTGATCACCGGAATATCGTCGATAAAAATTGTGCGGAAATTTTTGGCGAGGGCTAGATAATCAGGTGCACCCAAAGGGTTTTCGCAAAGCTCGGCAAAACTAAAGCGGGCGCAACCCCGTGCGGCCTTGGGTACGATCAACTTTCGACCTAAAACTTCGATGATAACTGATTCACCTGCGGAATGATCGGTGAGTTCATTCCATATCTCGTTCATTTCGGATGCGTGTTTACCAATGAGATAGGTTTGCTTGCTCGCCATGCGGCCCAAGCGATAGTCCGTTCCATCACTCAAATGGATCACATCGAGATGCTCATTCATCCACTCAATAAAGGGGATAAAGAGTTGGCGGTTTAAGCCTTCTTTATACAAACCGTGTGGTGGTAAATTGGAGGTCGTGACAATGCAAACCCCGCGTGCATAGAGCGCTTCAAACAAGCGACCGATGATCATGGCATCGGCAATGTCGCTGATCTGCATTTCATCGAGGCACAGGAGTTTGGCTTTGCTGGATAACTCATCAGCAATATCGGCAATCACATTTCTTGATTTGGTGGTGGCGCGTTTGGCGTGAACATCTTGCATAAAGGCATGAAAGTGGATCCTGTGCTTTGGAATGCTCGCAATGCCTTCAAAAAACAAATCCATCAGAAATGTTTTGCCCCGGCCAACTTCGCCATAAATGTAAACGCCGCGCCAAGTTGGTTTCTCATCTGAGCCAAAAAGCCGCTTGAGAATGTTGTTTGGTTTTGGGTTTTGATTGAGCAGTTCGGAAAGTGCTGCCAACTTAACCAGCACTTGCAACTGCGCTGTATCAGGCTTCACTTTGCCTGACTGAACTAAGCCCTCATAATCATCTAACAGCGCCATGCTTTAGGCTTTTGCAGAAAGGCTTCAACCGTGCAAGAGCGGACCAAAGCTTAAGAAAATTTGAAGCAACTTTATATGTGCACCCAAGATAGCGACATAGCCACAAGTCGTAATGCAAATCTGCAAAGACGAGAGTGGCGTCAACCCGGCATCAATCTTGCGTGCTCCGATATTGGCCATGATTGCGGTTGCACCAAAAATGATCAAACCCACTTGTTCAATATGGAACCCCCAGGCCACAATAAGAACGCCTATGGTCATGAGGCCCCATTGCGCGCGCTTGCCTACAAGCCGGGCCAACACCGAGCGCAATGCTACACCACCATCGAGTGGTTCGGCAGGCAGCAAATTAAAAATATTGATACCAGCGGTGGTCAATCCGAGCCCGACGAGCACAGGATTCATGGGGTAACCAAAGAAATATGGTATAGCGCACGTAGCCGCCAGTAGAACGGAAAAGCCCGGCCCCATCAAAGCTGCAAACACCGATTGGCCTTGGCTTTCAAACGGCAAACGCGGCATGGCAAGTGCGCCCAAAAATGGCAGGAACACCATGCGGCCCCAAGGTTGCCCCATTAATTTATAGGCCAAGAGATGTCCAAATTCGTGCACAAAAAGCGCTGCTACGAGAAGGGCCGCTATAATCGTGGCCAGTTCAATTCCGGTGTAGGGTGCAATTAATGCAACGAACGTTCCCAGAGTTAGGATCATGGTGACGATGGTTATACCAGCTGAAATAAGTTGGTAGGGACGTTCATTCGGAACTCCGGTTTCCGCTTGGCCCTTGATGCGGTAAGCTCCGCCCCATAGATCAGCGCGGGCCAGCAGCTGGGCGAGCAAGGGGCGCGGCCCCCAATGATAGGTTGTGGCAAGGCGTGTGCTTTGGCCTATTGGCATCAACTCATGGGTGAGGCGCAGCAGCTCATTGCGCTCAGATTTACCCTCAAGATCGGCTCTGGTCAGTTCCAGCCCGACATTTTCGATATTCTGGGTAACACGAAATAAAGCCGAGAATTGGAGGCTCTTGGCATTGTTAATTGTTGTTGTGAAGGTTTTACGAAAAGTCTGGGTCGCGGCATCAATCAATTCAGTGCGGATCGTGGTGCGGCCCCAGTTTTCAATTTTGCCGTCTTGGATGGCCAGAAGCGGCCAAAGCTTTTCGGGTGTGGTGTTGATCAACAAATTTGCTTTGGGGGTTACCCGTGCGCGAATGGCCAGCAGCAACAAAAGGAAAATCGTGAAGGGGACTTCTGGTCCCATGTGACTAAAAATGCTAAACATGAATTCCCCGTTTGTTTGGGGTTTAACCTAGCTGAGCAATCCTTAACAGCTTGCAAAAGGGTATTTCATTTTTCGATCAAAGCCACGTGAGGGCTGGCGGATTTGGCCATGTGGCCGGTTTGGCGCGGGTCGTCATGCACTTCGACCATCAGAGAATAGGGCGTAAAGCCGGAGCGTTTATAGAAGGTGACCGCAGTTGGATGATCAAAATGACAGGTATGCACCCAAAAGCGATTGATCGGCCTTTCCCATGCTTTAGTGATGGCGATGTTCATGAGTATGCGGCCAAGGCCGAGGCCGATTGTATTTTTGATCAGGCCGAAAAAGGCCAATTCACAATTTGGCGTATCGATGAAATTGAGTTCCAGCAGTCCTATGGGCTTTTCGTTTTGGCAAAGCGCGTAGGATTCAATATCGGGATTGTCTAAGATCCCGCCCAATTTTTCATCTGACAGGAAGAGGCGTGAAAACCACATTAGGTCTTCGCCAATGTCTTTGAACAAAGTGCGGAATGTTGCGAGATCGGCGCCTGTGAAGCGGCGTAGTGAGAAGCCGTCCGTGAGACTTGTGTTCTTCGGAGGCGGTTTAGATAACATTTCTAGGCATGTAACAACGTTTACTAACTTACCTTTCGGCAATTCGTAGTAGCCGTCATCGAGGTTAATTTTTTTGGGCACGGTGAATTTCCCACGAGTTACATCTTTAGAAATACAATCGTCATCCCGTCGAAATACGTGATCCAGACTTTCCGCGATCTCGTTTGTTGAAAGTCTGGATTCCGGCTTTCGCCGGAATGACGGCGTTAAAGTAATGATAAAATAACCTACTATTTCATCGTCGGAATCGAGAACTGTGCGCCTTCCTTGGTGCCCGATGGCCAGCGCGACGTTACAGTTTTTGTTTTGGTGTAAAAGCGGATCGCATCTGGCCCATGTTGGTTGAGATCGCCAAAGCTTGAAGCTTTCCAACCGCCGAATGTGTGATAAGCCAATGGCACGGGGATTGGCACGTTAATGCCGATCATGCCCACTTGAACTTTGGCTGCAAAATCACGGGCCGCATCGCCGTCGCGCGTATAGATGGCAACACCATTGCCGTATTCATGATCATTGCACAGGCCCAATGCTTCTTCATAAGTTTTGGCACGCAGCACACCGAGCACGGGCCCGAAAATTTCTTCCTTATAAATGCGCATATCTTTGGTGACGTTATCAAACAATGTGCCGCCTAAGAAATAACCATTCTCATAGCCCTGCATTTTAAATCCGCGACCATCTACGGCAAGCGTTGCGCCCTCTTTAACGCCGATATCGATGTAACCCTTTACGCGTTCGA
>JAYVPZ010000021.1:0-3025 GCA_043757105.1 Aestuariivirga sp.
CGTGGATAGCAAAGGCGTGAAACATTTGAAGGGATCAGAAGCCCACAAAGCTTCAGTCACGGGCGACACCGTCGGCGACCCCTACAAAGACACAGCAGGACCTGCCGTAAACCCCATGATCAAGATCACAAACATCGTGGCGCTTTTGATGTTGGCGGTTTTGGCGGGGCATTAGTCCATTAACCTATCCCACCTCGCTAGCGGGGAGGGTGGCACGCAAAGCGTGTCGGGTGGGGATGCCATTTTTCAGAAGGCCGGGGCAAAACCTCCGGCCTTTTTTATTGTATAAATGTTTTACTAAGACAAAATTCAAAGTCTTGGGTTAAATTTTCTGAGCATTCCGAAGGATTTTTACAATGAATAATCTTCAAATACAGCTGGGCATGAATGATACGCAATGGGCACTGGCCAATATTTTTCAAGCAAATTCCTTGAAGCGGATTGGCCAATGTGTCGATGCTGGAACTAGGTTCGTTCATTACACGACTGCAGATAAAGCGATGAAGTTGTTATTTAACCGTGAAGTGTGGCTCCGTAAGTCCACGCAGATGAACGATTTCATGGAAGTTGAGCATGGATTTAATTGCCTATCTAGCGCTTGGCGAAAAAACAAACTTGGATTTGAAAAGCAATTTGAAGGCCTATTCCCTGGTGTATGCGAAAAAATAGAAGGCCAATTTAATAGTTGGCTGCCGAAATATAGATCGGATACATTTATCGCTTGCGTTTCAGAGCATGACGACGAAGAAGACCGCATCGGGCGGCTATCAATGTGGCGCGCTTATGGCGGTTCGGCAGGGGTGGCAATTGTGATGAACGGGCGCGCATTTCATCGCCCAGTTTCGTCAGACGCTTTGAAGGCTTACACAAGTCCAGTTGCCTATCTTGACGCCGATGAATTTAATGATGAGTTTGTCAAACTGATCGCTGCTGTCAGTTCAAATGTATCTCTGATGCAACAAATTGGAGAGCAGCACTTTCTTTCCTTGTTTGCACATGCTTTTCGGTACGCAACAATTTGCACGAAGCATCCCGGCTTTTCTGAGGAACGAGAGTGGCGTGTTGTCTATAGTCCTACGATGGGTAAATCTGAAATAATCAAAGAGCATATTGAATCAATCAACGGAATACCTCAGAAAGTGTGTAAGTTAAAACTTATAGATGTTCCTGATAAAGGCTTAGTCGGATTAGACTTATCAAAACTTATCGACCGGATAGTTATAGGGCCGAGCCATTCGCCTTTTGAGATTTCTGAGGCGATTATTGAGCTGATGAAAGATGCAGGAATCGACAATGCATCATCGAAAGTTTTTGTTTCCGACATTCCGCTGAGGCAGGCTAGTTAGCACTCACTTCTTCCCACCCACCGCCCGTTCCAGCGCGGCGCGGATGAAGCGTTGGTAGGGCATTCCGGCAGCTTCGGCTTTCTCGCGCACCGCTTTCAAAAGCGCAGAGGGCAGGCGCATGTTAATGCGCTCGTCTTTGTTAGCGAATTCGAATTTTGAGCTAAATGGAACGAAACCCGACAAATCATATTCGCTTAAATCTGCGGTTTCTAAGAAGTGTTCAGCCTCTTGATCAGTTTTCAAAATGGGAAATTTTTTGAGCATAACGTTCAATCTCCTTACGGTGCATATATCTTACGCTAACAGGTCTAAGAGTAATTAATCCAGCATGTTGTCGCAAAGTGAAAATAACAAAAATCATACGGAAGCCAGCCGCGTTACCGACAGCAAAAAAGCGATCTTCTTCCTCGGAATGTCTGACGTCGTCGCCGATGATTGGATCAGCTTTAAGAAACAGCGCCTCAATTTCTTCAATCGTAACACCATGTTTCTGGCATTTGGATATGTTGCCGTCGTCCCAGTCAAACCCGGCAATCAAATCTTTCATCCGAGTGTGAATGACATATGTATGTACAAATGTCAACAGATGATCTTGGTTGTGCGCAAGGCTCGCCGAACGTGCTAAGCTCACCCCATGACCGATTACAAATTCACACTGGCACATGATAATTCCCGTTGGGAACATTCCCATGATTTTGCCTTCGGCCATGAGCAATAGAGCGAACGCCGCACCTTGTGGGTGTTGCTGCTGGCTTCGACCATGACCTTCGTTGAAATTGCGCTTGGTTATTATTTCAATTCAATTGCCGTGTTTGCCGATGGTTGGCACATGTCCACACATGCCATTGCGCTGGGCATTGGATATTTGGCTTACCGCGTGGCGCGGCAACAGGCCAAGAACCAAAGCTTCACATTCGGCACCGGCAAGGTGCACGCACTGGGCGGATATTCCAGCGCGCTGATCTTGGCTTTTGTGGCGCTGTTTGTGGCGGGTGATTCAATATAGTCGCTGATGCATCCTGGTGTCATTGCATTCAATGAGGCGCTTATTGTTGCGGTGGTGAGCTTAATCGTCAACCTCGTTTCAATTCGTTTGCTTCATGTGGGTGGAGATCACGGCCATGACCATGGGCATGATCATGCCAAGGGCCATGAACATGATGTAAATTTAAAGTCGGCTTATGCCCATGTTATCGTTGATGCCATGACATCGATGCTGGCCATTTTGGCTTTGCTGGGCGGCAAGTTTATGGGCTGGGGTTTTCTCGATCCACTGGTGGGCTTGATTGGTGCTCTTATCATCGCGCAATGGGCCTATTCACTCATCCAATCATCGATGAAAATGTTATTGGATCGCAGCGTTGGCAATGACATGCGAGAGAAAATCAAAACAATGATCGAAGGTGACGGCGGTAGTAAAATCGCTGACTTGCATTTTTGGGATATTGCACCGGGCAGGGCAGCAGCCATCGTTTCTGTGGATACGCATGATGCTGTGACGGTTGATGCTTATAAGGCGCGGTTGAAAAATTTAGACTTGGCGCATGTGACTGTTGAAGTGAATAATTGCGAACGGTGTTAAACTAACGCCCGCTCAACTTTTTAAAATCTGCTGGGATTACGGTGACAGTGCATTTTATTACCTCAAAATAGAAGCATCATCAATTACTTATGTTGAA
>JAYVPZ010000022.1:0-11853 GCA_043757105.1 Aestuariivirga sp.
GCGACAGGTGGAGCGTTTGCGACCTATAATTGTGAGTCTTTCCAATCGTTTGATTGATGCTTTTGAAGCGAAGGGTGAAGTGGATTTACTGACTGCCTATGCCACGCCTATTCCAGTGATTGTGATTTGCGAACTGCTGGGTGCGCCAGTGGAAATGGCAGACCAATTTTTGAAATGGTCGCATGATCATGTGGCCATGTATATGGCAAAGCGCGACAGGGCAATTGAAGACGCCGCTGTGAAATCGGTTCTGGAATTCAGCGCTTACATGCGTGGCCTTATCAACGAGAAGCGCAAAAAAGCCAAGGATGATTTACTGTCGGAGTTGGTTAAGGCCGAAACCGAGGGGCAGAAACTTTCGGAAGATGAATTGGTGACGACCGCAATATTGATCTTGAATGCGGGCCATGAAGCGACAGTGCATTCCATCGGCAATGGCGTGAAGGCCTTGTTGGAGCGTGGCATGTCGGGCCCAATCACCGAGGGGCTTATTGAAGAGGTTCTGCGGTTCGATGCACCGCTGCATATGTTCACGCGCTATGCTCTGGAAGATGTGGAATATGCGGGTGTGCGCTTGAAAAAGGGTGAAACCGTGGGCCTGATGTTGGGCGCTGCAAACCGAGACCCCGCCCGCTTTGCTGATGCCGATCTCTTCAACCCCGCTCGCGATCCAAACCCGCATGTAAGTTTCGGCGCAGGCATCCACTTTTGCGTCGGCGCACCATTGGCGCGGCTGGAAATGCTGATTGCGTTTGAAGTGCTGTTTGCACGGTTGCCGAAGTTAAGATTGGTGGGACAACCTAAGTATAAAGATGTCTATCACTTTCATGGGCTGGAGGAGTTGCGAGTGAAATTTTAATCTCGACCTTTAGATCGCCAACTATTCCTGTGCTGCCTCATAATTAAGCAGTGTCTGGATGTGCCCCCAAACATGCCAATCCTCCGAGGCCATGCATATTCCCGACTTTGTTCCGCGCTCCGGCTTGTCAGAGATGCAACCGCCATCAGTTCCGTTCCGGCAAAATGATGGTGGACCTATTGTGTGATTTTCGCCACCGTGCATTTCTATATTACGTAGAAAGAGAGAATATCCTAATACTGACTTGTAAGATAATTTTCTGCTTGTGAGACTTGATGGTAAATTCACTTGGAGTATCCATCTAGTGCACCTTGCTTCATTGGGGCAAACAAACCCATCTTTTTCTATAGATTGACGGATTTCATTACAAGAAATTGGCGAAGTTTCCGATTTCTGTATGCGCTTAAACTCATTCTCAATTTTGATGGTTTTTGTAATTGGATCAGGTGCGCAGAGTGAGCGAAACTGCGGTAGGGTATTCCTCGCCATCGCTTCAAATGCGTCTTTGAATGCTGACCCAGAATTAGAATTAGGCGCACCAAAATAGCAAATCTTGTTTTGGCTCTGGGGTGCGCCCATGCCCTGTTTCCGGCAAGTTTCAATAAGCGATTTCGCGCGCGCTCTTAACTGTCCAACAATTTGCTTTTGTTTCAGTTCATCGTCATGTATTTTATTTTCTTTTTGATCTTCCGTAAGCCTATTCAACTCTGCCAAATCGTCGGCCACACTACTTTCAATGATATCTAACAACGGTCGAAGCAATCGGTTGCCATTTGTTGACTGCAACACGCGCTCGCAACCATTCACGTCAACTTTAACTTCTCGGGCATGTGTTGGTATCACTGAAACTTGGCCCTTATATCGGTATATAGCCAGGCTCTCACATGAAATCTCAATCCCTTTGCTCATTCTTTCGAAATAGCTTTTAACGTCCATCTCTTGCGCAGATGTGCTCATGCAAAAAACAATTACAAGAACAAAAGAAAAAACCGATCTGAGAACCACTGCGGCCAAAAAACTATTCCTTTCAACAATACTTTTCTTCATTCTTTTAAACCTACATCAAGACTATGTTCAAATTATGGTGTTATAGGAATTATTTTCAGATTTCCTGCCCTGTCGTTTCCGCACTAATGTTTGACGTTTGTTGCCGCCTCGTTCCACGCTGTTGAGACTAAACACGTATCAGTGAAAATTTCTCAACAGAGGCTGCTCCATGACTGATGATGTTCAAGTTGCTCCAACGGGTCGTCGTGCGCGCGGTGGGGCTGATGCTAGACGGGCTTTGCGGGGTTCGACTGAGGTGAAACAGGCGGGTTATATTCGCCGCAAGATGAAACCTTACGAGCCCTTCACAGATGAGCAGCTTGAACTGATCGAGCACAATGCCGAAACTGTGTTGCATGAGACCGGCATTGATTTTTATGATGATCTTGAAGCCGTGCAAATGTGGAGGGATGCGGGCGCTGATGCCAAGCATTCCGACACTGACCCACTGCGATACCGCGTTCGCTTCCCGCGTGGCCTCGTCCGTTCACTGATTAAAACAGCACCGCGCGAATATGTGCAATATGCGCGTAACCCCGCCAATAATGTTGTGATCGGCGGCAACAACACGGTGTTTGCACCTGTGTATGGCCCTCCGTTCATTCGCAATCTGGATGAGGGTCGCAGATACGCCACCATCGAAGACTTCCGCAATTTTGCCAAGCTGGTTTACATGTCGCCAAGCTTGCATCATGCAGGCGGCACGTTGTGCGAGCCTGTGGATATTCCGGTGGCCAAGCGCCATTTGGATATGATCTATTCTCACATCAAATATTCAGACAAACCGTTCATGGCCTCCGTCACAGCGGGCGAACGCTCGGACGATTCCGTTAAAATGGCCGAGATGGTTTTCGGTAAAGATTTTGTTGACCAAAATTGTGTGATGACATCTTTGATCAACGCCAACTCGCCTATGGTATGGGATGGCGTTATGCTTGGTGCGCTCAAAGTTTTGGCGCGCGCCAATCAGGCTTGCGTGATTTCGCCATTCATCGTGGCGGGTGCCATGTCGCCTGTCACATCGGTTGGCACATTAACGCAGATTTTAGCAGAAGCTTCGGTTGGCATTGCGTTCACGCAGCTGTGCCGCAAGGGTGCGCCCGTGGTGTTTGGAACATTCGCGTCATCCATGTCGATGCAATCAGGTGCGCCAACCTTTGGAACACCTGAGCCTGCGCTGGTTTTGTTTGGTGCGGCTCAACTGGCTCGGCGCATGGGTGTGCCGTTTCGTTCGGGCGGTGCATTGTGTGGTTCGAAAGTGCCTGATGCGCAGGCCGCTTATGAAAGTGCTAACACCCTGTGGCCCACACTGTTAGGTGGCGTGAACTTTTGTTTGCATTCGGCCGGCTGGCTGGAAGGCGGGCTTTCATCGGGCTATGAAAAGCTGATTATTGACGCTGATCAATTGACCATGTTCCAAGCTTTTGCTGAAGGTTTGGACTTCTCTGAAAATGGCCAAGCGATGGATGCGATCCGCGAGGTTGGGCCTGGCGCTCATTATCTTGGTTGCGATCACACGCAAGCAAATTTCCAAACTGCATTCTGGCGTTCAAGTCTGGCGGATAATAACTCGTTCGAGCAATGGCATGAGGACGGCCAGAAAGACATTGTGGTTCGCGCCAATGCAAAGTGGAAGCAGATGCTGGCCGACTATGTGGCCCCGCCGCTGGACGAAGGCATCGACGAACAACTGCAAGCCTTCATGGCCAAGCGCAAGGAAGTTTTACCGGATAATGTGAGTTAGAAAACTTAACGCGAAGTATTGCAGATGCTACGAACACCCGAGTATTGCGCAAGCCCCAAAGAGAGCGACAGTAATGTTATTTAAAATAATAATTCCTACAATAAAAATATTTATTTTTGGCAGCAACTCCAGACGTAACCTCATCGACGAGAAAATAGCCCTGACTCGTCAACTTTATCGCGCAATTGCATCAGCCAATATGAGCCTTGAACACCAAGTCTTCCAAGCTGTCCATAAGCCCAGTGCGGGGCGAATGGCGCGAACCGACGGTAGCTATCATCATTTTTGGCAATAGCCCAAGCGATGATCAAGCCAGCCATTGCTGTGGTGTTCAGGCCATGGCCGCCAAAGGCGGTGGCGAACCATTGGCCTTCCGTGTCGCGCCCGATGAGCGGCATTTTGTGAATGGCATAGCCCATCAAGCCAGCCCACGAATGATCAATGCGCGGGTTGCCCAAAGTTGGATAGGTTGCAAGCATATCGCGCTTCAAGACTGCGGCCAGTTGCGCGGGCTGCGAAACACGCGTGGTAATGCGCCCGCCCCATAAAATCCGCCCGTCATCAATAAGGCGGTAGTAATCCCCTGCCCGTCTTGTATCTGAAATGGCTGCGCTTGTGCTGATCGCGTTTTGCGTAAGTGGTTCAGTGACAGCGATATAGGTGGCAACAGGCAACACGGCGCGGCCAGAGGCCTTGTGAACGTTGCGCCCGGTGGACGAAACACAATGCACAACATGACGAACACGCACTTGGCCATGGGCAGTTTTTACAATAAATTCTTCGCCCAATTTTTGTGATGAGATGACGGCGCTATTTTCAAAAATATCAGCACCTACCTTGCGGGCTTTTGCGGCAAGCGAAAGCAGATAACGTAAAGGATGAATGTGAAAGGCTTGTGGGAAATGCAAGGATTCAAAATAGTGCTTTGATGAAAGCTTCTGGCGCGTTTCAGCGACAGAATAGTGCTGAACTTCTTCGTCATAGTGCTGTTGCATTTCAACACCGTGAGCCTTTAGTCCACCTTTATCATCATGGCGAGAGGCGACCATCCAACCGACGCCCATCTTGTCGGAAGGCGCAACTTCGGCCCGCACATATTCTGTGCCTGCCCGCGATAATCTATAAAGCTCACGCGCGGCATCCAAGCCCACGCGCTTTGCAACGGCTTCCATGCCCAGTGCAAAGCCGCTGGACACAAAACCACCATTGCGACCTGATGCTCCAGAACCGATCAGGTTCTTTTCAAGCAACACAACTTTTAACCCGGCGCGCGCCAGTTCCAAAGTTGTTGTTAACCCTGCCAATCCACCACCGACCACGCACACGTCTGCCGTGGTCGTTTTAGTGAGGGAAGAAGCAGCATCACGCTGCGCAGTAGATTCGTACCAAGTTTCAAATTTCTGATTCATTGGTACCGCTGCTGAGAATTAAACTGCGGGTTGTTTCGATTTAAGACCAGCAAACATCCCAACAGACATACCAATGGCATGGAGGATAATGGTGGCAATAACAAAGCCCGCGCCATATTCAAATCCAGTGGCTTCTATTGGCGTTTCTGCACCATGGGCAAAACCGTGAAACACCGCAAAGAAACTGCAGAGCGCTATGGCCGCACTTAATGAAGCATTCCATCGCATCGCCACGACACCCAACAAGACCACGACTGAAGCGGCAATGCCTGCTTCGACAAATGGCAACATCAATCCATTCATCGCCAACGCAGCACCAGCGATCATCATGGTTACAAAGCTCATCGGAACCAAATACCGCGCGCGACCACCCAGCATGGCAGCAAACAGGCCAACAGCCACCATCACGCTCATGTGGTCAATTCCTGTGAAGGGGTGAGCCAAACCATTGAATAAACCCGATGCGCCGTGGCCCGTATGCGCTTCGGCAAAGCCTGTCATCGCAATTAATAAGGTTGCACTTAAAATTGATTTCTTCATTTGCCGCTCCATTGCTCTTGCCCACATGCGATTTGCATCTGTGTTATGGGTTGAAGTTTATCAGCTGCTGCCGATAAACAACAGTGAATTATTTTGAACTATGTCGCAAGATGACAGCCCAGTTTACGCTTGCCTTCAACATACTCGTCAATCAATTGGCGAAAGCGAACTTTGCCGAAACTTGGGAAATGGCCGCCATGAACAATGTTAACTGGCAGTGACTTTAAGTTCTCCATACTGCCCAAATAGTCCATGACATTTGAATGATAGGCATCATAAATCACATCACCGGACAAAAATATTCCGGTTTGACGTTCAAACAAACCAATGCCGCCGGGTGAATGGCCGGGCGTGTGAATGACTTCAAAAGCACGGTTGCCGAGATCAATAATATCGCCGTGTTGAAGCGCACGGCCGAGTTCAGCAGACTTTACGTGGTATGCTTTGGTGTTCCAGCCTTCGGGAATAGCGTCGAACATATCTTCGTTGGCGTAGCGATCAGCAGCGGTAAGTTCGTTGCGCGGGTTCACCAGAATTTCAACTTCGTCGGCGTGCACTGCACATTTTCCAAATTCATGGTGGCAACCGATGTGATCAAAATGGGTGTGGCTGGCGACACAGGTGAGTTCGCGCTCTGTAACGAGTTTAACATGGTTCTTGAGGCTAAAATGGCCAAGGCCAGAGTCGAAAAGCAGATCACGGTCACGCCCGCGCACATGCCACATGTTGCAACGGAAGAAGGGTTTGATCCAAGGTTCATGAATGAGCGTGATATTATCACTCATACGGATGGTTTCATACCAGTCTTCGGCTTTGATCATCGCACAAGTTTTATCATGTGCTGCGCGGCACAATCAAGCTGCACTGTTTGGCCGATTGCGAGATCAGCTTCAGCCGAGGCACGGATAATGAATTGGGTATCGTCTGATTTCGCCAGCACGCGCTTGTAGCTGCCTTGATAAACAATATCGGTGATGGTGGCAGAACCCAGACGGCCATTTGATTTTACGATTGTGATGTGTTCGGGCCTGATTGCGTGATCGTTGATGATCGTGCTCTCACCCATGAAGGTCGCAGAGAAGCGCGAGGCAGGCTGGGCGTAAACTTTCTCTGGCGTACCTTCATCTTCGATACCGCCATTGTTCATGACCACCACATGATCAGCCAAGGCCATGGCTTCTTCTTGATCATGAGTCACATGAATGAATGCGGTGCCCACGCGTTTTTGAATGGCTTTGAGTTCGTCTTGCATTTGGCGGCGGAGTTTTAAATCGAGTGCGCCAAGCGGTTCATCGAGCAGCAGCACTGCTGGTTCCACAATGAGCGCGCGTGCCAAGGCTACGCGCTGGCGCTGGCCACCGGAGAGCTGGTGCGGTCTTTTATGGGTTGATTGGGAAAGGCCAACGAGCGCGAGCATTTCCTCAGCGCGCGCGTTGCGTGTGGCATATTCAATGCCGCGCATGCGCAGGCCAAAGCCCACATTATTGGCCACCGTCATATGCGGGAACAGCGCATAGTCTTGAAACACTGTTGCCGTCGGGCGTTTAGCGGGTGGAATGTTGGTGCAGTCTTCTCCATTAATTAGCACGCGGCCCGCACTGGGTTGCAGGAAGCCACCGAGGATTGAGAGCAACGTAGTTTTGCCAGAGCCCGATGGGCCAAGCAAAACGGTATAGCTGCCGGGTTTGATGGTCAGCGAAACATCATCTAGCGCTTTGGTCGAGGCAAAATCTCGCGAGAGATTTTCGATGGTGACGAGTTCATTCATGCAGGTCGTTTCCTAAACGCGAAGACTTCAAACAGGATTGCCATGAGAACCGACACGCCAAACACCAGCGAACCCACGGCATTGGTTTTGGGGTTCAGGCCCGCGCGCAGCAAGTTCCAGATTTCCACAGGCAGCGTGGTATCAAAACGCGTGAGCAAAAATGAAATGACAAACTCATCCCAAGAAAATGTCATTGATAAAAAGAAACTGGCAAAAATAGCAGGCCACAATAATGGCGCGGTGATAAGCCAAAGCACTTTCCATTCGGGTGCGCCCAGATCACGCGCAGCGCGTTCCATATTCGCTTGGTGGTCGCCCATTTGACTATAGATGATGGCGAAACACAGAGGCATGTTGATGACAATATGGCCAATGCCCGCGGCCAGCAATGATTTTGGAATGCCGATGGAGTTGAAGAATACCAGTAAACCCATGCCGATAATGAGATAGCTTATTGTGAGAGGTGCTGTGATCAGACCACGCATCAGCGCCGACTTTGGCAAGTGAAACCGCGCGAAACCCCATGCAGATAAAAAGCCCAATAGGGTTGCCAATGTGGATGTCAATAACGCCACGAGGATGGAGTTTCCCAAACCAGCTATTAAGCGCTTGTCGGCAAGCACTGCGGCGTACCAGCGTAAAGATGGGCCATTAAACGGAGGGATGGGAAAGAGCGAGGCTTGAAATGAGAAGAGCACCAAGACAAATACCGGCAGAAAAATGAAGCCGTATATAAGCGCTGCGTAAATGGTGGATGTGATGCGCAACATCATGTGCGCTCGATCTTGAGCCAACGGGCGCAAAAGAGATGGGCAATTGTAACGACTAACATGAGAATAATTGATAGAGCCGAGGCTGACGAAAAATCACCGCGCCTGCCGATTTGCATCATGATCAATTGAGGCATCAGCAATTCATTGTTGCCACCGAGAATTTGCGGCGTGATGTAATCACCGATGGCCAATACAAAAGTGAGAAACGCGCCAACCATGATGCCCGGCAAAGTGAGCGGCAGAACCACATGAATGAAACTGCGAATTGGCCCCGCCCCCAAATCGGCTGCGGCTTTGCGGTAGTTGGGGCTGAGTTGTTTCAAGTTGGCATAAATCGTCAGTGTAAGGAGCATCACGAAGAAATGCACGAATCCGATTACTGTTGCAGTGCGCGTGTTAGCCAATTGAATGGGAGCCGATAGGATTCCGACATCAATCAAAGTTGCATTCACCAGACCTTTTTCAGAAAGCACCAGTAGCCAACTATATGAGCGGACTACATAAGATGTCCAAAAAGGCAACACGGCAAGAGTGAGCGCGAGACGTTGCCAACGTTCGGGGACAATATCGGCGAGTATCCATGCAAAGGGATAGGCCAGCAAAATAGAAATCACAGTTACGAGGCCAGTGACTTCCAAAGAGTTGAATAAAGCATAGTGGTAGCTCGGACTGTTGAAAAACTGGGCATAAGATGCCAGCGAAGGCCCTGTGCCATCTTGCGGATAGAAGCTGATGGCCAACATCGCGATAAATGGCAACACGAAGAAAACCAGCGTCCATCCCAAAGCAGGAGTGACGCTGGCCCAACCAACGCGATTGGAATTTGATGCCACTGCCCTACTTGGCCTGAATCATCTCAGTCCAAAGATCTTGCATCTTTTTATCCAAAGCTTCGTTTGGCGCAGGATAGGGCTGAGCACGCTTTAAGAAGTCTGGCTGCTCAGCAAAACGTAAAATTTTCTTTTGATCATCATTGAGAGCAGCCTTGGTGTTTGAAGGCATGCCCCAATAGCAGCTTGATGTGGCAAGCCGCGCTTGGCCTTCAGGACTCATGACATATTGAATGAATTTCAAGGCCATTTCCTTGTTGGTGCTATCTTTGAACATTACTAGAGATTGCGACCACAGAACTGCACCTTCTTTTGGAATCGAGAAATCAAGTTCAGGCTTATCTTTGGCAATACCCGCCGTCACCCACTCGCCGCCGCCCACCAGAATATCTGCCTCGCCTGTGGCCAAGGCTGTTTGGCTGGACGCAACATCTGTTACAGCTTTGGCATTCGCCTTCATCTTGGCCAACACCTCTTTGATGGCTGGCAAATCTGTCTCTGTCAGTTCCGAGGTCTTCTTTCCAATAGACATGGCCGCCATGCCAATGACGGGCAGATAATAGTCATAAATCGCAAGGCGACCTTTATATTTATCGCTGGTTAAGACTGCCAGTGAATTCATATCTTCTGGATCAACTTTTGTTTTGTTAAAACCAATGGTGTTGTAACCAAATTTTTCAGTGATGCCGTAACGCTTGCCATCAATAACTGTGCTCGCATCCATTTTCACTTCTGGAAACAAATCCGCCATCGGCAATTTATCATCAGGCAATGGCTCAAACAGGTTTTTTTCAACACCGCGATGAATATCAATCGAGTCAATCACCATCACATCCCAATCACCGGGTTTAGATTGATCAACGAGTGCAAGGCCCGCGCCTGTGCCTTCAAATTCTTTTAAGTTCACTTTGATCCCATTCGCGTCCTCAAATGGTTTCAACAAATTTGGATCAGAGTGATCGCACCACACAAGTGCATTTAAATCAGCCGCCTGCGCTGGCGACATAACAGATAAAAGAGCAGCCACCGAAACAGCGGCAATTTTTGCGAATTTCATAGT
The DNA here is from genome assembly GCA_043757105.1 of Aestuariivirga sp. Lineage (GTDB taxonomy): Bacteria > Pseudomonadota > Alphaproteobacteria > Rhizobiales > Aestuariivirgaceae > Aestuariivirga. Next base: position 10,031 of record JAYVPZ010000022.1, read on the forward strand.
TTCCATCCTTTTTGGTTTAATTTAAAAATTAAAATGAACCAATTCTAAAGTTGAGTCAATTCTAAAATTATGATACATCGTAACAATGGATGGACTTCGAGCAAGGCAAAAATTAACCCGCAATAACCGAATTCTTGAAGCAGCGGCAGAACTGTTCAAGCAATCTGGTTATGAAGCCGTGAAAATGGAAAACATTGCTTCCGCGTCGGAAGTTTCTATTGGAACCATCTATAATTACTATCAGAATAAAGGCGATTTGCTGCTCGCTATCGTTTCCATGGAGGTGCACGAAATTCTGCAGGCGGGAACTAAGGTTGTTGAGAAGCCACCTCTCAATGCCTTTGATGCAGTGGATACTTTAGTCGGCATTTATTACGATCACTCGTTAGTCTATCTGAGCAAAGAAATGTGGCGCGTGGCTATGTCGATTTCGACTCAACAACCAACAAGTCCTTTTGGAATCGCCTATTCAGAACTCGACACCGGGCTTGCCGACCAGATTTGTAAGCTAATTACCAAATTGCAGAAACTTAATTTGATGCGAGCTGATTGTGATGTTCGTGCCATCGGGGAAGTGGTTTTCAATAACCTAAATATGATGTTTATTGGGTTTGTGAAGGACGAAAATATGACGCTTACCAAACTGCGAAAAATCCTGCGAAAGCAGATCAAAGCAATTATTGCGGCTTATGCTTTAAATTAGAAAAATCCCACTAAACAATGGCGGGCATAATTTATTTTAAATTTTCAAGCTGAGGAACATAGCCCGGCCTATTCGGATCCACGAGAGGCTTAGTTGGAAGTGTGTCTTGATCAACATCTGAAATATACTGCGTTTTATATTGATCAAGCTCAACGCCCTTCTCATCAATGGCCAACACAGTCACATGCAAAGGGACATCTTTTTTTATTCCAGTCAGAGCCTGGCTTTCAAATTTAAAGTCTAATGCTTCAGGGTTGTTGGGCGTTTCCAACCTTTGGGGTGTGGCCTCACCCGGGATTTCAAAGAGCACCACAAACTTGGCTCCCTCTTTCATCGGTGAGAGGCGTCTGATCACAACGACGGCAGTCGCTTTGGAATAGCGATAGTTGAAGGTCAATCCCCCGCCTAAGAACTGGATGTATTTTTTGGGTTTTTGATTATCGCTACATGCGCCAAGCAATAACGCGATCAAAATCAGACATGTAAAAAATCTCATGCGGTTTCACTTTCTCTCCCAGCGCCAACGCCAGCCAAGCCCTCTGGTCTGAGGATCAAGCACAACACAATAATACTAAAAACAGCCACGTCACGGTAAGTTGTTCCAAAAACCGTGGACCATCCCACCTCAAGAAACGCCAAGATGCAGGCCCCGATGACTGCGCCACGAATTGTGCCAAAGCCGCCAATGACAGAGGCAAACATAGCTTTAAAGCCAATCATCATGCCGATCGAAAAACTGGCTCCACCATAAGAAATAGCTGAAGCCCAACCCGTGACACCCGCTAGCGCACCCGCAATGCCGAAACTCTGATTGGCAATCACAACAGGATTGATGCCGCACAGCGCTGTGAGTTTTAGTGACTGCGCGCAAGCCCGCCAATGCAAGCCAAACTGGGTGAGCCGCAACAACAGGCCCACAGCGATGACCGCACCAAGTCCGACCAATATAGCCATAAATGTGATGCCTGAAAGCTTAACAACATATTGGCCATGCAATTCAAAAATGGACTGGCCTGAAAACAAAGGCGGCACCCAAACATCCCGCCCTGCAGTTTGAATGCGCATCACTTCTTCTATAAAAATTGAGAGGCCAATCGAGGCGATCATAAAAGCCAAAGGA
>JAYVPZ010000023.1:0-3021 GCA_043757105.1 Aestuariivirga sp.
GCCACGGTGATTGAGTCACCCGTGTGCACGCCCATTGGATCAATGTTTTCGATGGAGCAGACGATGATGCAATTATCCACTGTGTCGCGAACCACTTCCATCTCGTATTCTTTCCAACCCAGAACTGACTCTTCAATTAGCACTTCTGCGGTTGGAGAAGCATCAAGGCCCTTTTCCACGATGTCAAAAAATTCTTCACGGTTATAAGCGATGCCGCCGCCTGTGCCGCCCAGTGTGAATGAGGGGCGGATGATGCAGGGCAGGCCCACATCCAACATGGCTTCAAAGGCTTCAACCAAAGCGCGGCTGCGGTAGTTCTTCTGGCGATCTGCTTCACCATCGGCCCATGTGCGTTCAAAAACTTCTTTATCGACTGAAGCCTCGCGCCTGATGGCATAGGCTTCTTTATCTGCGTCTTTGGCGACGGAAGCATTGGCAAGGCGGGATCGGGGAGTCTCAAGGCCGATGCGCTTCATGGCTTCGCGGAATAATTCACGGTCTTCGGCCATATCGATCGCCTCAGCTTTGGCACCGATTAATTCCACCCCATATTTTTCCAACACGCCCATTTTGTTGAGCGATAGCGCTGTGTTCAACGCCGTTTGACCGCCCATGGTTGGTAGAATGGCGTCAGGCCGCTCTTTCTCGATAATTTTAGCCACAACTTCAGGCGTGATAGGCTCGATGTAAGTGGCATCCGCCAAGTCGGGATCTGTCATGATCGTGGCCGGATTGGAATTCACCAGAATAACCCGATACCCCTCAGCCTTCAGCGCTTTGCAGGCTTGCGTGCCCGAATAGTCGAACTCGCAAGCTTGGCCTATAATGATTGGCCCCGCCCCTATGATGAGGATGGATTTAATGTCGGTTCTTTTTGGCATGCCTTGCGAAACCCTGATTTGGGCTTGCCTACACAAAGCCTAGCGAGATTCCAAGAGTAAGTTATAGAAGGGGATTACTGGTGCACCCAAGCTTCGGATTTGCAGAACAGGCCACCCAGAATGCAACCCGCAACCGTGAGCGTGTTACCGCTGATCGAAGCTTTGCCAGAATGGGTTTTGCCCGCTTCCAAATCAATCAAAGTGCCTGCATATGTTCTGCCCGCCGGGCAAGTTTGCCAGCGTTACCACCAGCATGTGGGCCGAATTCATCGGTGGCGCAGAAGTTGCGTCCGCAAACTGCGAATTTAAACAAAATGCTCTTCGGCCAGTTCCACAGGCCTGCGATGGAATCAGCTAAGGCTTGGGGCAAATGCCCGAGATGCCGCTGTTATCATTGCAAAAATCAATTTCAGGATTATCGCTCAGATTTTCGTTCAAATCTCGCCGATAACGGCAGGGACGCAACCAAACCGAATGAGGGGGCATTATTCGGCCCGGTTGCGTCACTGCATTCGCTGCCCAAATGAGAGCGAATTTCTCAACCCAGTTATAGCTGGGTTTTGTAAGCGACGCTGAAACCAGCGTCATAATGATGTGGCTTGGGGTGTGGGTTACCGGCAAAGGCCCCCGCCGAGAGGAAGGCAACCGATAGAAGTAAACTCATTAAAGTCGTTTTCATTTTGTCCTCCTCAGTCTCAAGCGTTGAACTTGGGGTGACATTGTCACGCCGCTTTAGAACCTGTGCTGAATAACGCGTTCATCTGCGGTTAAGTTGCATCTATTTGGTCGTGACCTAAAAGAAAAACCCCGGAAGGGAATGCCAGGGTTTTTCAGTCGTCCAAAGTTATGATCGCTTGCAGGGGATCGTCTTGGGATTAGAAATTCAGTTTTGGGGCGTGTCGGAACAATCTTCCACGGCGCATTTTTGCAGGATGAGTGGATGGTTCGGTTCGGCTAAAGCTAGCTTTGCGTCGTCATCGAAGTAAACCACTTGGTCGAAATGTGCGGAGGTAATATCAGGCTGGGCATGGGCCAGAGCAGCTGGGGTTGAGCCTAAAATCAGACCTATAAACAGCGTGAAGCTGATCATTTTATTTGTCTCCCTCGTTGATGTTGGGATAACCTTAGGAAACTTTGATGTAACCATTGCTGAACCCGTCGTTCATCTGCCGTTTAGAATTGATAACGATGCCGATTATGATGGTTGAATGTGTCCAGCCCATTTCGAAAATTGGTCAAAATCGAGGGATTGTTGTGAAATTTGTGAGGATGGCTTGAAACTTCAGGCCAGTAGGCTTGGCTGGGAGACTAGGATTCGAACCTAGACTAGCGGAGTCAGAATCCGCGATCCTACCGTTAGACGATCTCCCAATCAGCAGTGTGGGCGATCAATAGCCCTGCCGCCGCCCACCCGCAACCCCCAAATCAGATGCGAAATTGCTTGATCAGGCTGGCCAGGCTGGGCTGTGTGTCATCTGGTGTCGCAGCCGCTGTGGGTTGTGATGCCACTGGCGGCACTGAAATGCTAAAGACCTCGCGCCGGATAGACGGGCGCGGTGTCGGGGGCGATGCATCAAAGCCGGATTGCATTGACAGGGCGCTGTTGGGTGGCGCTGAAGTTGCCTGTGCAACAGTCGCGGATAAAGCTGTCGGCGCATCATCAATCGAATAACTGGCGCTATCTGGATTATAGGTTTGGGCCCGCCAACGACTTACGACTTCGAGAAGGAATGCGTCATCCGGCAAATCCTTCGCCCAATTCTTCGTAAAGCTTGTCGTGTTAGAGCGCGGCAACTCATTGGCGGGCAGAAGATCAAACTTAATGCGTGTGGGCAGGGCTACGCCTTCACCGAAGGTTACGGCTTCGCCGGCACCCATGGTTGGCATAAAGTCAAGCAAACTGGCGGCCGCATCTGAAATACCAGCGCGCAGAATTTCTTGGTCGCGCTCGTTGGTCAGACGCATAGAGAAAACAGTGTTACACTGAGACAGAATAGTGGGGTCAAGCTCTGCGGGGCGCTGGGATACGATACAAAGTGACACGCCATATTTGCGGCCTTCCTTAGCGATGCGCGAAATGGCGCGCTTGGTGGGCTCAAAGCCAGAAGTTTTGTCGTTGGGCACATAGCGGTGCGCCTCT